>JAHBVV010000003.1:300000-388973 GCA_019637335.1 Candidatus Hydrogenedentota bacterium
CCCATTTACCAAGATCGCTGTAAAGGAGGGTCTCGAATTCATGCAATTGGATGTACGGGATGAATCGCCTATCACCAACAGTGGCGGCAAGGGCGGTCTCAAGCGCAATTACTTTGTCTCCGGGGGGCAAGCCACACGCCTCTTTCAATCCGGGCGCGTCACTTGGATACGCGTACAAGTCCACCATGGTGGAGAAACAGGCGTCAGAAGCCTTATCCTCCCGCATCCACCGTCGTAGATCCTCGATCAGCGGTGCTATATGCCTCAGGCCGCCCTTGTATTTCCGAGATTGGCGACCTCGATGACCCACCATTCGCACGGACACTGCGATGGAAAACCCGCTCAAGTGACGCCCAAGTACTTCCGTGACGAAGGTCTCCTCCGTCTGTCCCTCGACCACCACGTTCAATCGGGCCCACTTCATGGCCGCCCGCCGAAGACGTTCTTCCCCCACAACTCGGAAACGGTGTACTCTTCCAACCACTCGTCTAATTCGTCCAGGGGAAGCCTGCGAAAACTGGACTTTCTCCCTTGGCGTCCATTGTCGCCGGGGGCCGGAGAGCGGTCCACGATCAGAACGTCGCCCGGCTCAAAGCAGTCCACGAGCGCGGGTGATTGCGTTGCAAGCACCACCTGAGTGTCGTTGGCCACGGAACGGACCAATCCGCCCAGAATTGCGATTGCCGAAGGGTGAAGCCCCAGCTCTGGCTCATCCAGTATGATTGTATTGGGCAATTCGTCCTCTGGAAGCAATAGCAGCGTACACAAGGCCATGACACGCAACATTCCATCGGCCGCCTGAGACGCGTCGAATATTCGGTCGGTAAAATGTTCGCTCCACCGGAGAATTTGTTGTCGCGAGTGGGGGTCGAACTCGAAATCCGCAAAAAATGGCAATATTCGCCGTATAGTTACAACAATACGATGATAGTATTCTGATCGCTCTTCACGAAGGCGAAGCAATACTGTTGCGAGATTGGCGGCATCCTCCTTGAGGTGCCTGTTGTCGTTCGTTGCCCATTTCCCACGGATGCGTGCCGTATCCGATGTGTTGTGGAACTGGTATACGATATTGCGCTGCAGCAGGTTGCGGATTACGCGTGCGGTTTCGTCGCCGTTTTCGGCGGCCGCCAGTAGTTGCGACTCGGTATGGCCCACACCGCGTTCCTGCCATTCGGGAGCCGCGTTCCCGCTTCGCGTAAAGCGCCAGCGCTCTTCCGTATACACGAACCGATCTCCGGCTGCGTATGTCAGCCGGAAGGCGTATTCATATACTCCAGCATCGGTCTCAACCTCGATCTCGCCGGATAGGTCCCGCGTGACGTCCTGGCCGTCGGACAGAAGATTGCTCGCGGGCCCGTAAAGTTGCACGTATTCAGCGAGTTTCCCCGAGCCAACCATCCACGACACCAGCCGAAAGAACGAAACAAAATTTGACTTGCCCGCGCCGTTTGCGCCGATGAGAACGGTAATGTCGCCAAGGGAGACGTTGTCCGAATCAAATATGGTTCGCAGACCCCTGATCCTGACTCGTCTGAGACGATTTCTCATCATGAATCCCTGATTTCGATGCTTGATGACCTGGAGTATTGAATATCCCCAGGAGCCAATTTTATCGGCGCCCCAGCGCCCAGTCAATCGCGTTCACGAGCAATCGCCGGAAGGCGGGCTCCTGGAAGTCGTCGGGGTAGCCGAGGCTGGTGTAGAACACCTTGCCTCGGCCGTCCGTGGCTTCGCGGATCCAGGTGACGGGCTCGACGACGCCGGGGACCGTGCCTTCCTGGAGCAGGATGGCGTCGTCCGCGATGGGGGCGGCGTTGTAGAGGGAGCCCTTGCTGTGCCATTCGGCGGGTTCGACGCCCTCCATGATGGGGTGGTCGTTGTTTATGTTGCGGATGTCGGATTCCAGGTCGTTGGCCTCGTGGCCGCGATAACTGCCGCCGAGGATGGCGGGATCGAAGTCGGGCCATTCGGCCTGGCCCTCGGGGACCTCGTAGCTGCCGTCGGGCGCGTTCTTGAGTTTGAAGGCGTGGCTGGCGGTGCGGAGTGCGACGAGGGGCTTGCCGGAGGCCACGTAGTCCTTCAGGGCCTGGATCTGGGCCGGGGGCGGGCCGAGGCGGCGCACGTAGACCACGGCGGCGTCGGCAGTCTGGAGGTTTTCCGTGCCGGGGATGTTGTGCCCGCCCTCGCCGTGGAGCACCGTGGCGTGGATGCCGTGTTCCTCACGGAGGATCTGCGCGAATTCGGGCAGGGTCTTGTCGGCGTGGTAGTGGTCGTCGCTCACGACGAAGACCACGTGCGGGCGCGGGTCGCCCTTGAATCGGAAGGCGGGCTCGCCGGTGAAGTCGGTGCTGAGCACGGTGGGGCACCAGTATTTTTCGATGTGCTCAATGACCAGTTCCGTGCCGCGGTAGTGGCTGACCTTCGGCGCCATTTCGGGGTTGTAGAGGCTGTCGGTCATGTCGCGCATGAGGAGCACGTTCATCCCCAGGTAGGACAACTGGCGGATTCCGAAGGGGCGGCCAAGGATGCACATGTTGGTGTGGACACCCATGAGGATGACGTTCTCGATGCCGCGCTCTTTGAGCAGGTAGTAGACTTCCTTACCCTCGCCGATGGCGTCTTCCTCGCCGATTTCGATGGCGGGGTGCTGGCGGGTCTGTTTCTGCTCTTCGATGAGGGGGCCCTCCCACCCGTTGTCGGAATCGTCGATGGGGAGCGGCGCCTCGCGGTCGGGGTTGAGGTGGTTCCACTGGAGGGGCGGGTCGGTCTCGACGGGCGCGGCGTTGAGGCAGCGCGCGCGCTGGGGCGTGCCGGCGTAGAAGTCGGTTGTGCCGCTGGGGGCGTGGATGATGAGCACGCCGCGCGCGCGGGCGGCCTGGAGCACGCCGTTCATGCGCGGGGCCAGCTCGGCGACGCGGTCGGCGGGGATCTGATTCTTCAATGTGTCCCACATGTCGCACACGATGATGGCCGTCTTGGCCGGGTCCCATTCGGCGGTTTTGTAGACGAAGGTGTAGGGGCGCTGGCTGACGGGCGGATCGAGCTTGGTGTGGCCCTTCGGCGGCGGAACCCATTCCGAGGTCTTTACCAGGCCGCGGGTGTGGAGGGCGAGGGGTTCGGCGGAGGCCAGGGGTGCGAGGAGCATTGCGAGGGCCGCGAGGGCCATGGCGCGCGTTGCGAGGTTAATGAATGGCATGGCTGTGTTCTTTCCGTCGCCACTACGTGGCTAATTCGGGTATGGGCCACCGATCCAGCCAGTGTCCACACGGGCCTGCGGCCAGCGTGGACAGGCGGGACGCCTATCCTACTTCATGTGGGCCGTTGGCCCATGTGGACAGGCGGGACGCCTATCCTACTTCATGTGGGCCGTTGGCCCATGTGGACAGGCGGGACGCCTATCCTACATTCTATTGACAGCTGCCAACCGTCAACCGTCAACCGTCAACCGCCAACCGCCAACCGCCAACCGCCAACCGCCAACCGCCAACCGCCAACCGCCAACCGCCAACCGCCAACCGCCAACCGCCAACCGTCAACCGTCAACCGCCAACCGCCAACCGCCAACCGCCAACCGCCAACCGCCAACCGTCAACCGTCAACCGTCAACCGCCAACCGCCAACCGCCAACCGCCAACCGCCAACTGTCAACTGTCAACTGTCAACTGTCAACTCAACTTCCAGTCGCCCCGATATTCGTAGTGGAGCAGGTCGTTGGCTTCCTTGCTGTTGGTGATCTGTTCCTTTTCCGCGTCCCACTCCAGCCGGATGCCGGTGGCGAGCGAGATGTTTGCGAGGAGGCTGAAGGTGGTCGAGCGGTGGCCGATTTCGACGTCGGCGTTGGGCAGTTCGCGGGAGCGGACGCAATCGAGGAAGTTCCGGGCGTGGTGCGCGGTCAACTGGGCGTTGCTGCCCGCGTCGGAATCTTCCATCTTCTCCATGCGCCAGTCGCGATCGTGGAACTGTCCGCCGCGCTCGGGGAAGATCTCGTACTTGTTGCCGCTGACGTAGACCGTGCCCTGGGTGCCGCGCAACTCCACCTCGCCCGCGCGCAGGGCGGGGTTGCCGCTGGCCTCGTACTGGCCGAAGATGAACAGGCGCCCGGAGGGCAGTTGGAACACCGCCTCCATGGTGTCCGGTATGGTGCGGTCGTCGTCGATGACGAAGCGCCCGCCCATGGCGCAGATGGAGGAAGGCGCGAGGTCCCCGGTCATCCAGCGGCTGGCGTCGAGATAGTGCACGCCCCAGTTCCCCATCTGCGAGGAATAGAGATGCCACCAGCGGAACTTGTAGGGCGCGATGTTGTCCTGGTAGGGGCGCGCGGGCCGGGGGCCGAGCCACAGGTCCCAGTCGAGGTCCTTCGGGGGATCGGACATCGGCAGCTTCCCGATGCCATTGGGGTACATGTTGCTCAGGCGGTAGGAACGGCCGACGGAGACGTGGCCCACCGTCCCGGAGGACACGACCTCGTGCAGGCGGTGGTACAGCGGCGAGGAGCGGCGGTGCGTGCCGACCTGCACGATGCGGTTGTTGCGGCGGGCGGCCTCCACCATCTTGCGGCCCTCGTGGATGGTGATGGAGAGGGGCTTCTCGACGTAGACATCCTTGCCGGCGTTGCACGCGTCGATGGTCTGGATGGCGTGCCAGTGGTCGGGCGTGGCGATGACGACGGCGTCGATGCCGGGGTGGTCGATGATCTTGCGGAAATCCTTGTGCGTCTCCACGTTCCCGCCGATGCGCTCCTTCTGCTGGGCGAGGTACGGCTCGTAGACATCGCAGATCGCGACGATCTCCATGTCGTCGTGTTCCAGGAAGGCGTCGATGAGCTGGCCGCCGCGGTTGCCGACGCCGATGAAGCCGAGCCGGATCTTTTCGCTGGGGCTCGGCGTGCTCTGCGCGCGCGCGGCGCCGGCCAGGCCGGTTGCGGCGGCGGCGAAGGACGCTTTGGTAAAGGATCGGCGTGAGATGGGGTCTTGCATGGGGTGGTTGCCTCCCGTTCGTGGTCGGAGCTTCGGCTTGCCTGCCAGGCGCCGCGCGGCGGCGGTTTGTTGCGGCGCGCGGCGCTTCGGATATGCTACCCTCTCGAACCGGGCGAGGTCCAACCCGGGCCACAGCCCGGACCATGCAATGGAGGCGCATGACCGACATTTACAGGAAGAACGTGCTGATTACCGGCGCGGCGGGCGGCGTTGGGCGGCTGCTGGCCGAGCGCTGCGTGCGGCGCGGGGCCGCGCGGGTAATCCTTTGGGATATTAACGAGAACGCGCTGCGCGAAGTCGCGGAAGCGCTTGCGACGGACGGCGTGGCGGTGGAATGGCGGTCGGTTGACCTGGGCGATCCGGCCCAGATCGCGGAATCGGCGGCGGCGGGGCTGGCCGGGGGGCCGGTGGACATCCTGGTGAACAATGCCGGGGTGGTCACCGGGAAACCGCTCGCCGAGCAGGACACGACCGAGATCGAGACCACGGTGCGCGTGAATGTGCTGGGCGTGATTCACACGACGCGGGCCTTGCTGCCGGCGATGCTGGATCGCGGCGCCGGGCATATCGTGAACATCGCGTCGGCGTCGGGCCTGATTCCCGTGCCGCGCCTCACGACCTACGGTGCGAGCAAGTGGGCCTGCCTGGGGTTTTCGGAGTCGCTCCGGGTGGAGTTGCGGAGGCAAGCCGGAATGCGGGTGAGCACGATCTGTCCGAGCTATATCAACACGGGCATGTTTGCCGGGGTGCGCGCGCCGATCACGGCGCCAATCCTCGAACCGGCGTACGTGGCCGACCGCATCGTGCGCGCGATCGAGCGGAACCAGCGCATCACGCGCATGCCGTGGATCGTCAACCTCGTGCCGGTGCTTTACCACGCGCTCCCGGCGCCGGTGTTCGACGCGATCTGCGGGCGGCTGCTGGGGATCTACGGATCGATGGATGCGTTCCGGGGGCATGGGGAACCGGGCGGGCCGACGGACTAGCAGTGCCGCGATGGGGAGGCCCGAATCGAAATTCCGTGGCAACGTCGGCGGAGCGGAATCTTCATACGACATGAGCAAACCCCTCTGATGCGAAAGGGCCCCTGCGGGCGGTTCCGTGTCTGTAAGTGTGCCATAATTATCCGGAAAAATTCGCCGGCTCGCGGACTGGCGCCGCTGGATGCGCTGGATCGCCGTTGGCGCGGGCATTGGTCGTGTGTGATTATGGCTGGACTGGGTGAATTACAGGCTATGACTGTAGATACTACCAACAATTTATCGGAAGAATTCGCTGTAAATGGGTTCGTGCGGGTGCCGGGCGTCGTGGAGGCTGGATTGCTCAACGCAATTTCGTTAGAACTGGAACGGGTGGCCGACCACGACAAATTGCACGCTCGCGGAGGGTCGATTTACGCCGCGCGAGATGTCTTTGCGGTTAATTCACGATTGCTCGCCATGGCATCCGAAGGACCGCTCTTGCAACTTGCTCGGGAACTTGCCGGGCCGGAAGCGCGCGCCACGAAGGCAACGTACTTCGACAAGCGCCCAGAGGCCAACTGGACCTTGCCGCTGCACCAGGACCTGACGATCACGGTTCGAAACCGAGCCGAGGTACCGGGGTATACACACTGGTCAGTGAAAGCGGGCGTACCTCATGTTCAGCCCCCGGTGGCGTTGTTGCAGCAGATTGTGGCGCTACGCCTCCATTTGGACGATTGCCCCGTGGAGAATGGTGCGCTGGAAGTGGTTCCCGGTAGCCACCGGCAAGGCCGGATTGGGGCAAGCGAGCTTCGCGCGATGCACCTTGAGGGCCGCGCGGTTGCGTGCCCCGCAATTGCCGGTGATGTATTGGCCATGCGGCCGCTGCTGGTTCATGGGTCTCGGAAAGCGGTGGCGCCGGGTCGGCGGCGGGTGCTTCACATCGAGTATTGTGCGGCGGCGCTCGACGCGCCGTTGGCGTGGCCGGATTGGTGTGCGTAGAGATTTGCATGCACGGTCATCTAGGGCGCCTTGTGTTGGCGCACCGCAAACCCGGCCAGCGAACGAGACAGCCGCGCCGCGTTGTCTCCTTTAGGAGTCTAGATTTTCCTGAAAGGTTTTCCAATGCCAACTACCTATCGCGTGTTTGCAGCCACTGTCCCTGCCCTGGTGATGCTCAGTTCCTTGGCAGCTTCCGCCGATGGCCCTGCGCGCCGTGTTTGCACGTGGGCCGTGTTGGGGCCCTTTGCGGGGGGCGCGGACGGCTATGACGCCGCGGCTGTTGCCGGAGAGGCCTCGCTGGCGCCCGCGCTGGGGGAGACGGTTGGCGGAACGCCCTGGCGCTATTTTGACGACCGGTATTACTGCCGCAGCTATGATGACTACAACGACCTCTATACGTTTTTCATGGACGGCCGTGAAGGCGGGCCGGGCGGTGGCGCGGCGAACAGCGTTGCCTATTGCGGGACCTACATCTGGTCGCCCGCCGAGCAGTCGGTGACTTTGCGCTTTCGCGCCCGGGGCCGGGCGAAGGTCTGGCTGAACGGTGAAATCACTTTGGAACAACCGGAAGCCAGGCAGGCCCAGCGGGATGCCGAGATGGCGGCCATCACGCTGAATGCCGGATGGAACACCGTGCTGGTGAAGGCCGTGGGCGGACGGCGGGCCTGGGGCTTCTATTTCAATTTGACCGATCGGGAGGGACGGCCCGTGAACGGGCTGGCGTATTCGCCGGATACGCCATCCACTGGCACGCTGGACGTGGTCACGCCGGGCCTTCCCGACGGCTACAACGACCAGCCTTATGTGTGGCTCGATGTGCGGAATCCCGGCGGCGATTTCCCGTGGGAGAACCCGAGCGCCTCCCCCTTTCGTCTCCTGGCACGGGGCGGAACGCCACCCTACCACTGGCAGGTGGACGGATTGCCCGAGGGGCTTACGTTGGACGCCGCGGAGGGCGAGCTGGGCGGGCGAAGCGGGGCGGTGGGCGCGCACCGGGTGCTTGTGCGGGTTCGCGACAGCGCGAGTCCGCCGCTGGAGACGTCCGGGGAATACACCCTTCACATTAGGCCCCGCCCGACCGAATTGTGGTGGGAGACCGGCAACCGCCTCGGCAGCCTGCGGCACCACGGGGGATCGGACGAGACGCACTGGGCCTGGGATCACGCGGCGGAGCAGATCGGCTTCCTGACCCGCCAGGGGTACGATTGGCAGGCGTATACGGCCTTCAGCTTCTGGCACAAGGACAATGCGGGTGCGATGCAGATCGCGGGAGCGCCTGAGATGCTGGCGTACCGCGATGCGTTGCGTGCGGCGGGCATCCGCTTTGCGCAGTACATCAACGTACACGACTACCGGGATATCGCCCCCGATGCCTTGGGCCATGTGGACAACATGCACGAGGCGCTGGAGCTTTTTATGCGCCAGAATGAACCCGTGCTCTGGTGGTTCGACAGCTCGCTGGCGCTCGGGAAGGAGGCGGTGGAATTTGACGTGCTTTTCAGCCTGATTCGGACGCTGGACCCGGATTGTCTCATCACCGTGAACAACGACATTCGGGCGCGGGATTACGAGTGCGGCGATCTGGATATTCTGCAAGTGCACGGCTCATTTCAGACGGATTCGTACTGGGGCCACTGGCCGCCGACGCCCTTGCTGGGGAACAACCCGAAGTACATGCCCGTGGACTCGTGGAAGCTGCCCTGGAAGGAGTACATGGACGCGGCGGAATGGTGCAAGGTGATTGTTTCGATGCTGGCGGAACCGGCGAATCTGGAAGCGCCACGGAGTGTGGACCTGGATACGACGCCGACACTGGAAGGCGACTATCACATGGTGAACCTGCACCGGGCCATCGCGGAATGGCTGGAGCCGCGGAAAGATTCAATCCTGGGGACCCTGCCGCTAAGCGCCACTCACTACGATTGGGGGTATGTGGTGCGGCAGCCGCGTACCGGGGATATTTACCTGCATGTTTTGAGCAATGGGGTTGGCAAGCGGGGGTTGTTCGAGCGGCGGTTGCTGGATGTGGCCCCGGTAGCGGAGAAGGTTTTGGCGGTGGAATTGGCGCCGGGGGGTGATGCGGTGTCGTTTGCGCAAGAGGGTAAGCGGTTGACGGTGGATATGCAGGGGGTCCCGCTGGACGCGGTGGATACGATATTGCGGGTGGTGGTGCGGTGAGGGGGGTGGATAGTGAGTCTTATAAGGCGTATGGGTCGTATGGAATGTCACGGTTCATCCGGTTTGAGCGTACGGGACTATTCACAGGCGTTTCTCCGTGCCCGATTTATCCGGAACCGTCAATGTATGCCGGTAAGAGCCTCTGTTGGCGAAATCGATTCCTCTGGTCTTTCGGCCCGAAGGGCCAGTGCAGCTCCCAGCCCTGGGCAGCGCCCAGGGAACACGGGGACACCACCTTCCACGCCCTGAAAGGGCAGCGCAGTGGTGAGCCAGCCCAGCGTTTCTGAAATTCGACTGCGCTGCCCTTTCAGGGCGTATAAGAAACACACCACTCAAACCCCGGGCGTTGCCCGGGGCTGAAAACTGCATTGGCCCTTCGGGCCGAAAGCGTGCGCTGGCATCCAGTTCTGCTGCCGAATATACCGTCTGCGCTACAGACCAGGCCCAAGGAATCTTGTATTCGCATATAGCATCGCCGCCCGGAAAAGAGAACCGAGCAAACTACTCCTATTTGCCGCCATCGTTGCCGATGTACCTTCAAACCGGATGAGCCAATGTCACTTGCTCTTCGAATACATTCGGTCTATACTGCATAATAATACGAACCATTTTCCCTATACGACCTAACGCATGTCGCCCAGCTCCCCCAGCGCCTGTTTTATCTTTTCGATTCGGCGTTCTGTTCGGGTTGCCTTATCCATTTCTTGAACCCTCCATTTTTGCCTTGACTCTAGCGCATTTTACATGTCATTGGGGTGATACATGACGCGCGGCGGGCGCGCTCCGATGGAGAATGTCGCGATGATTCTATGGGCCGAGTGGTGGCGCCCTCGGGCTCGATGGGATGTACTACGACCGGCTCCTGGATTCATCCACAGCCCCGCCCTTTGCCTGGACACCCTCACCCGGCGGTGGGCGGCGCTGGTCGTGGAGCGCCATCCGGGCTAATCCCGAAACGCGCGCGCGACGGCGGAATTGTCCTCGCCGCCGTAACCCTGCTCGATAAGGCGCGCCAGGATGTCGCGGTGCAGGCGGCTCACGGGGAGATCGGCGCCGCAGGTCTCTCCGAGTTCGAGGATCAGGCCGACGTCCTTGGCGTGTTGCGCGAGGCGGGCTTCCGGGGCAAAATCGCGGGCTATCATCCGCGCGCCCTTGGTCTCCATCACGCGGGACGCGGCGGGACCCGATTGCAGGACCGCCAGGGCGGTGTCGAGGTCGAGCCCGAGCTTCTCCGCGAGCCCCAGGGCCTCCGCGAGCACGAGCCGGTTGAGGCCCAGGGCCTGATTCGCGACGAGCTTCATACGGCAACCGGCGCCGGGCTGGCCGAGATAGAAGATCGTGCGCCCGAAGGTCTCCAGCACAGGCGCATACCCGACCGCATCCGCCTCCGTGTCCCCCACCAGAAGCACCGCTTCGCCGGCGGCGGTCTGGCGGCTGGAGGCGAGCACGCAGACATCCACGAGGTCCACGCCACTGGCAGCCAGGCGCGCGGCGTCCGCCTCGGTGTCGTCCGGGCGGCCCGTGGTCGTGTCGAGCAATAGCGCGCCTGCTTCGAGCGACGCCGCGAGGTTTCCGCCGCCCCAGAGCAGGTCCTGGCGCACGGTGGAGTTCGGCAGGCTGAGCAGCATTACACGGCACGACCTCGCGACCGCGCCATGATCCGGCAGCACGGCGACGCCCAGGCCCGCGGCGGCCTCAGATGCGGCGGGATCGATATCGCACCCGTACACGATGTGGCCCGCGCCGATGAGCCGCGAAGCGATCGCCTTACCGAGCAAACCGAGCCCGATCAGGCCGATCGCCGGCTGTTCCGCCGCGTCAGGCATTGGGAAGTTCGTAAGCCTCGCGGTACGTGCGCGTGAAGAGCGCGCTTGCCGCCTCGTCGCCCACCGCCTGCGCGCCGTTTTCGCCCAGGGTAAGCGGGCGTTCCACGCGCGTGCCGATGTTGGCGAGATGGCACAGGATGGTCGAGATGGCGCCTTCACTGATGGGCGCATTGAGCCGTTCCGGCGCGCCGGCCTTGACGCAGGCAACAAAGTTTCGGACGTTTTCGCTGAAGTCGTGGGAGTCGCCGAGGCGGCGCTTTTCCGGCTCACCAATCAGCGAGACAAAGCATCCCTCGCGGCCGACTTCGAGCCTGCCCTTGTCGCCATAGAAAAGCACGCCGTTGTCGTGCCCTTCCATCTTGTAGTCGGTCCACAGGCGCATTTCGTACATCAGGTGCATGCCGTCATATTCGAAGATCACGGTCTGGGTGTCCGGGGTTTCGTGGTCGTCCTCGTAAAAAAGCTGTGCGCCGACGGAGGTAACGCGCTTCGGCAGGCCCGCGCCCATGCCCCAGCGCATCATGTCGATCTGGTGGACGCCGTCGTTGCCGGTGTCGCCGGTCCCATAGTCCCAGAACCAGTGCCAGTTGTAGTGCCAGCGGTTTCGGGTGTACGGGCGCACGGGCGCCGGGCCGAGCCAGCGATCGTAGTCCACGCCGGCGGGCGGCTCCTCCTCCTCGGCGATTCCGATGGGCTTGCGAAGCTGGTGGTTGATGGCCTTGGCCATGCGCACCTTGCCGAGCCCGCCCTCGCGGAGAAAGCGCACGGCCTCCTTCGGACCCGCCCCGCTGCGGTGCTGGGTGCCGTGCTGTACGCACAGGCCGGTTTCGCGCGCGACGCGCTCAAGCACGAGCGCTTCGTGAATATTGTGTGAGCACGGTTTTTCCACGTACACGTGCTTTCCGGCAAGCAGGGCGTGCAGCGCGACGGGCGTGTGCCAGTGGTCCGGCGTCGCGATGGAGACGCTGTCGATGTCCGGGTTCGCGAGCAACTCGTGAAAGTCGGTGTACATGGTCGCGTCGAACTTGCCGGCCCACCAGGCCTCCACCTTGGCGCGGCGCTCCGGATCGAGATCGCAGGCAGCCACGATCTGGCAGCCCTCGGTGCGGGCGAAGCCGTTCAGGTGGTTCGTTCCCATGCCGCCGGTTCCGATTACGGCGTGGCGCACGGGCGCGTCCTGCGCGCGGGCGCGCCCGCCAATGGACCAGGCCAACGCGCTGGCGGCGGCGCCCGCCTTCAAAGCTGTTCTCCGTGAAACTCGCATCGCATCCAAGCTCCTGTTTGCGCGGTTCGCGCGTGCCCGCCGGCCATAATGCCCGAAAAAAACGGTGGCGCGCAATAAAAAAGAGGCCCTGACTGGTCGATTAATTCGCGCCGGCGCCGGGGACTGCCTCCGGCTGGCAGGTGTGCGCACGCCATGGAACAAGGGCCCTGATCCAGCCGGTGGCTGTACCCGAAAAAAGGTACTCTTACGAACCAACCGGCTTTTCATCCTCAATGGATGACGCAACGCGTCATGAGCGACCGCTCCGAAAACACAGAGGCGGGACGCCTGTGCCACATTCCTTCAAAGGTACTCTTACGAACCAAGGTGAAGCGTGCAAAGAACTTGGCACAGCCGTCCCGGCTGTGTACCGGTTGCGAACCAACCGGCTTTTCATCCTCAATGGATGACGCAACGCGTCATGAGCGGCTGCACCCCAGGAACCCATGCTCAATCTCCGTCTATCACGTTGCCCTTTTCATCGGTAAACACAATTTTGAAGACGGTATCCTCCGCGGACACGTCGCCCTCCTCATACTCGAGTTCAAATTGCTCGGCCTTGAAGCGGGCCAGCGTGTTCGCCCAGTGCGGTGTCTGGATCAGCGCGACCATGCCGTTGTCGAAGGGGGGCGGAAGCCACGGATATTGCGGCGGGATGGCCTCGTTGCCCTCCGTATCGATAAAGCCCCATCGATCCCCGGCCATCACGGCGGCCCGGCCCTCGTGGAAAGGTTCGACCTGATCGTAGTCGGGCGTCAAGACCGTGTTCCCTCCGCGATCGACGAAGATGTAGTAGGGCGGCTCCGTTCGCCAGACGAGGGCGAGGCCGCCGCGGTGCGAGCTCTTCATGCGCTGCACCTTGTCGAGCGTCACGACGAATTCGCCGGTGGGATCGATGAAGCCCGCGATTCTGGCGCTGTGATCCGGGTTATCGATCTGGGCGGCGGCGAGGCCATCGGAAAACTCGAAGAGGCTGTTAAATTTCGGCTCGATCAGCCAGGCGCCTGCACGATCAATGGCGCCATAACGCACGGTCCCGTCCCCCGTAACGGCGCTGGCCACCGCGACACCGCCGGAGAAGGGGAGGGCGCTGGCGAAAGGCCCCGGTATGGCGGTATCCCCATTTTCGTTGATGTAGCGAAAGGAAGGGCCGCCCGAAACTCCGTCCGGAGAAATGCTCCCCACGGCGGCCAGCCCCTCGTGGAATGGCTGGGGCACGTGAAAATCGTTGGGCGGGCGAAGCAAGAGATCGCCGTCGCGGTTGACGTAATACGTTCCCGACGGCGTTGTGATCGGGAAGACCGGCGTCGTCGTCAGATGGACGCCAAAGACTACGCCACGGACGGCGCCTTCGTGGTGCAGCGTGCTGTAGGCGCCGCGGACGCCGGCCTGGTCCACGCGCTCACGCAACCACGGGTCGCCCGCTTCCCGCGCCAGCGCATCGGCAAGGGTCGCCACCCAGGCCAGTTCAGATTCCGGCACGGGCGTCCCGTCGGGATACAAAACCACATGCGCATTGCGTTCGAGGTTACCTGCGGTTTGGTAGATCCACAACCCGCCCAGCCCAAGCCCGGCCACCAGGCAAATCACGATTACCCTGTTCCTGATATTCATGACTGCGCGTCACTCCGTCTGCCGAATACTATCGCCCTCAGCCCGACGATAGCCATTCCGGACACCGCCCGTCAACAACCGCGCCTGGCGTGACTCAGTAGCGGTCGCCCCCGGCTGGCGCGGCGGGGACCACCTCCGGCTGGCAGGTGTGCGTACGCCATGGAACAAAATTCCTGACCCAGCCGGTGGCTACTCCGAAAAAAGCGCCTCAGCCTCACCACAACAGCCTCATCCAAACCAGATTACAGCATCTCCCCCAAGGAAGCGGCAAAGGCTGGGAGCGCAGGCGTCCCCGCCTGCCAGGCGGCGAAGCCGCCGTCCATTTTCATCCTTAACGGGCGACGCTACGCGTCATGAACGGCTGTACCCACAAAAACTCCCCACACCACACATTGCATGAACCACGCCGCCTTCTTATACTGATCACGCCGCCTCCCGCGGGGCCCGTGGGGCGTGCGGCGCGTTTTCCGGGCAGCCGATGCGGAGTCGACCTATGCGGGCTGGCGCGGCCATTCGTACAGCGATCGTTCTCGCGTGCTCCGGCGCGGTGTGCCTCGGGGGCGCCGCCGATTCGCCCCGCTTCTCGCGGGATATCCTGCCCATCCTCTCCGAGAACTGTTTCCACTGCCACGGCATGGACGCGGGGACCCGCAAGGCCGGGTTGCGCCTCGATACGGAAGAAGGCGCTGCGGCCGTGCTGGGCCAGGGCGCCGGCCGAAGTGCGAGCGCGCTCTTCCAGCGGATCACCGACCCGGGCGCGGATAAGATGCCCCCGCCCGATTCCGGCAAGACCCTGTCGCCGGCCCAAATCGATCTCATCGGCCAGTGGCTCGACGGCGGCGCCCCCTGGGAGGGCCACTGGGCCTACACCCCGCCCGTCCGCGTCGTTCCGGCCCCCGTCCGGAATGCGGCCTGGCCCCGGAGCCCGATCGACCGCTACATCCTCGCACGCCTCGAGTCCGCCGGGTTCGCGCCTGCGCCCGAGGCGGACCGGCGCACGCTCTTCCGCCGCATTCACCTCGATCTGACCGGCCTCCCGCCCGCGCCGGATGCCGCCGATCGATTCGTGCTCGACAACCGCCCCGACGCCTGGGAGCGCCTCGTGGACGAACTGCTTGCGTCGCCGCATTTCGGCGAGCACTGGGCGCGCTGGTGGCTCGATCTGGCGATGTACGCAGACAGCGACGGCTACCTCTCCGATTTCATCCGCCCGAACGCCTGGCGCTACCGCCAGTGGGTGGTGGACGCCCTGAACGCGGACATGCCCTTCGACCAGTTCACCGTCCGCCAGATCGCGGGGGATCGGCTGCCCAACGCCACGGTGCAGGATCACATTGCGACCGGATTCCTGCGGAATACGCTCAGCAACCGTGAGGGCGGCGCGGCCCTGGAAGAGTTCCGCACGCTCCAGACCTTCGACCGCACGCGCAACCTGGGAACCGTCTGGCTTGGCCTGACCCTGGAATGCGCTCAGTGCCACGATCACAAGTACGACGCCATCTCCCAGCGGGATTACTTCCAGATCTACGCCTTCTTCAACAACGCCGACGAAGTAAACGTCGACGCGCCCCTCGGTGAGGAGGCGGCGGCCCGCGCGGCGGCCTGGCCCGGCTATGTCGCCCGGCGCGAGGCGCTGCTGGCTCCCGTCGCCGGCGAGCTGGACGCGCTCCAGGCCCGGTGGGAGGAGAAGCTGCTTCACGCCGCGCGCAACCCCGGCGGCCCCGATGCCCGCTGGGACCGAGCCTGGGAAGTGCTGGGCCTAGTCTGGGGCCAGGGCGATGCGGGCGCGGAGGGCCAGCTCGAAGGCGCGATCATCGTCCAGACGCCGCCCGCCGATCGCACACAGACCGATCGCTTCCGCATACAGAACTATTTCCTGCGCCACGGCGAGCTCATGGATCCCGAGGCCTTTCAGGCGCTGAAGGTGGGGGAGATCGTCCGCGAACTCGATGCGCTCGCCGGCGAACTGCCGCCGATGAGCCGCGCCCCCGCTATGCGCGCCGCGCGCGTGTCGCGCCCCAACCGTATCCTCGAGCGCGGCGACTTCCGAACCCCCGGCGCCCCGGTGACCCCCGGCGTCCCCGCCGTACTGTCGGCGATCCACGCGCCCGCGGACCCCAATCGCCTCAATCTCGCACGCTGGCTCGTGGCCCCCGAAAACCCGCTCACCGCGCGCGTCACCGTCAACCGGATCTGGCAGCAGCTCTTCGGCCAGGGCCTCGTCACCACCCCGGACGATTTCGGCGTCCGCGGCGCCCTCCCGAGCCACCCGGACCTGCTGGACTGGCTCGCGATCTCCTTCCGGGAAGACGGCTGGAGCCTGAAAGCGCTTCTCCGCGAGATCGTGCTCTCATCCACCTACCGCCAATCCTCCCACGCGCGCCCGGACCTGCGCGCGGCCGATCCCTCCAACGCCCTGCTGGGCCGGCAACAGCGCCTGCGCCTGACCGGCGAACAGGTGCGCGATGCGGCGCTCTCGGCGAGCGGCCTGCTGCACCCGGCCCTCGGCGGCCCCAGCGTGCGCCCCCCACAGCCGGAAAGCGTCACGAAGGAAGGCTTCGACAACGCCTGGGTCCCCAGCGAAGGGCCCGACCGGTATCGGCGCTCGCTCTATACCTTTATCCAGCGCACCTCGCCCTACGGCCAGCTGGTGAACTTCGATCTGGCCGCGCCCAACCGCCCCTGCACCCGGCGCGAGCGCTCCAACACGCCGCTGCAGGCCCTGAACCTGCTCAACGACCCCAATTTCTTCGAAGCCGCGCAGGCCCTGGCCGCCCGATCCGTGGTGGAATCCCCCGATCCCGCCGCGCGAATCGACTGGCTCTTTCGTGCGGCGCTCGCGCGCCCGGCGACCCCCGTTGAGCGCGCCCGCATCGAGGCGCTCGTCCGAGAACAGACCGCGCGCTTCGACCGCGAGCTGGAGGCCATCCCGCCCGTGACCGGCGCCGTGGGCCCGCCGCACACCGCCGAAAACGCCGCCTGGGTCATCGCCGCCAGCGTCCTGCTCAACCTCGACGAATTCATCAACCGGGAGTAGGCCCATGGAACCGCACGACTTCCAGGCAATACAGAGCCGGCGCCAGTTCTTCCGGAATTGCGCGGGCGGCATCGGAACCATCGCGCTGCATCATCTGCTCACGTCCGAGGGGCGCGCCGGCGAGTCCACGGGCGCCCTCGCCGCGCCGCACTTCGCGCCCCGCGCGCGCAATGTCATCTTCCTCTTCATGGCCGGCGCGCCCTCCCAGCTCGATCTGGTGTCGCACAAGCCCGCCATGCAGCGCTGGCACGGCGAGAAAGTGCCCGAAGCCATGCTCGCCTCCCTGAAGGACCCGCTCCTCAAGAGCACCGCCACCGTCTTCGCCAGCCCCCGCTCCTTCACCCGGCACGGGCGGAGCGGGATGGAATTCTCCGACTTTCTCCCGCACACCGCCACCATCGCCGACGAAATCTGCATGGTGCACTCGCTCTACACCGACGTCAGCAATCACCACCCCGCCCAGTTGATGATGAACTGCGGCGTCCCGCGCTTCGGACTGCCCGCCATGGGTTCCTGGGTGAGCTACGGGCTCGGCAGCGAGTGCCGCGACCTCCCCGGGTTCATCGTTCTCACCTCCGACTCCGGCAAGGGCATCGACGGCGGCGCCTCAAATTGGTCGAATGGCTTCCTCCCTTCCGAATACCGCGGCGTGACCTTCCGGAACACCGGCGACCCCGTCCTTTTCCTATCCAGTCCCGAAGGCGTCAGCCGCGAAACCCAGCGCGCGCGCCTCGACGCCATCCGCGACCTCAACACCATGCGCCAGGAGCTCCACGGCGACCTGGAAGTCGCGTCGCGCATCGCGGCCTATGAGATGGCCTTCCGCATGCAGCTCTCCGCCCCCGATCTGCTCGATTTCTCCGATGAGTCCGAGGCCACCCGCGCGATGTACGGCGTCGACCGCGAGATCACCCGCCCCTTCGGAACCAATTGCCTCCTCGCGCGCCGCATGGTCGAGCGGGGCGTGCGCTTTGTCCAGCTCTACCACTCCACGTGGGACGACCACAGCGACCTGAACGAAAACCTCGAAACCAACTGCCGGATGACCGACCAGCCCTGCGCCGCGCTCATCAAGGACCTCAAGCAGCGCGGCCTCCTGGACGAGACCCTCGTCATCTGGGGCGGCGAGTTCGGCCGCACCCCCATGAACGAAGTCCGCCGCGGCAATACCCCCGGCAAGGAAGGGCGCGACCACCATCCCTTCTCCTTCAGCATGTGGATGGCCGGCGGCGGCGTCAAACAAGGCGCGATCATCGGCGAGACCGATGAACTCGGCTACGCCATCACCCGGGACCCCATCCACGTCCACGATCTCCACGCCACCCTGCTCAATTGCCTCGGCGTCGACCATACGAAACTAACCTACCGCCACCAGGGTCGAAACTACCGGCTGACCGATGTGGCCGGCAACGTGAAGCAGCAGTTATTGGCGTGAGGGAATTGTAGTCCAGGCAGGGGTATTCTCCCGGACTGCTCTTGCCTGCGAAAGTGATTTACGAATTGAGTTTTTTGACCACGGATAGCACGGATGACACGGATATTCCACCCTGATAATTTAACGCCCGGCACTTGCCGCGATGGTGGCGCTAATGAAATGACTGGAGGAATGTGATTGTGACGTGTACACTGAGGAACCGCTGGAACCGACGCAATTGCGCTTGGATTTCCGCTCATCCGTGCCATCCGTGTCATCCGTGGTCAAAAAACTCTTCTTATAAGACAATTCGAACGATTTCGACCTTTGGGTGGGCCGAGAAATTGACGAGGAACGCAAGTTTCATCCCGGTTGCTTTCAAGTAGTTCATAACTTGGGCGCGGTGCTTGCTCGTGAGCGCTTCCACAGCCTTCAACTCTACGACGATTTTGTCGTAAATAAGGAGATCGGGTTTGAATGTCTGATCCAAATCTTCGCCTTTATACGTAAGCCTGAGTTCTACCTGGGCCACGAAAGGAATTCCCTGCATCCGGAGTTCCTTTTCCAAACACTCCTGATAGACCGATTCAACAAATCCCGATCCCTTTTCGTTGTGTACTTCATAGCATGCGCCCCGAATGGCGTAACTTTCGGCCTCATAGATTAGGTCGCCCATTGCATTGCCTCCTTCCTTTTATAATCAAAGCTCCTTGCGCTGCTTAACGAAGTAACGGTAACAGTGATGGGTTGGAGATGGCAAGCAACGGCGAATGTGTGAATGCGGATGTAGATGTGATGCGGTCCGAACTCTGCTATTTGGCGCAGGCCGAATGCGCCTGCGAATTCTCCTGCTGGAAGTGCGCTTACAATCTTGTTTATAGAAGAGGTGAAAGCATGATACGAACATTCTGTTTACTTGTTGGCCTATGCGTGATTCCTGCATATCAGGCAATCCCAAACACCTGGCCCCAATTTCGCGGCCCGGACGCGCGGGGCGTGCTCGATGGCGCGAACCTCCCCGACACCTGGTCCGCGGCGGAAAACGTGGCCTGGCAGGCCGACATCCCCGGGCGCGGCTGGTCGTCTCCCGTGGTTTCGGGCGGCCTCGTCTTTCTCACCTCCGTCGTAAGCCAGAGCGCGGTGGAGGAGCCGAAGAAAGGCCTCTATTTCGGCGGAGACCGGCCCGACGCCCCCGATGTCGTGCACCAGTGGAAGGTCTACGCGCTCGACCTCGCCACCGGCGCCCTCCGCTGGGAGCGCCAGGTCCACGAGGGCAAGCCCGGGACGCCGCGCCACCTCAAAAACAGCTACGCCTCCGAGACGCCCGTAACCGATGGCGAGCGGCTCTACGTCTACTTTGGCAACCTGGGCGTCTACTGCTTCGACTTCGAAGGCAACGCGGTTTGGGAAAAGGCCATGCCCCCGGTCAAAACGCAGTACAACTGGGGCACCGCCGCGTCGCCCGTGCTGCACGACGGACGTCTCTACATCCAGAACGACAACGAGGATGCGTCCTACCTCCTCGCGCTCGATGCGAAAACCGGCGCCGAAGCCTGGCGCGTGGCCCGCGAGGAAGGCAGCAACTGGTCCACCCCCTACATCTGGACCAACAGCCAGCGCACCGAACTCGTGACCCTCGGCAGCGACGCCGTCCGGTCCTACGATCTCGCAGGCGAGTTGCTCTGGTCGCTCCGCGGAATGTCCTCCATCACCATCGCCACGCCCTACGCCGAAGGTGATCTACTCTACTTCAGCTCCGGCTACGTGGGCGATCGCAAGGCCCGCCCGATTTACGCGGTCCGCGCCGGCGCCTCGGGCGATATCTCGCTGGCGGAAGGCGAAACGGCCAACGAGTGGATCGCCTGGAGCCAGCCCATGGCCGCGCCCTACAACCCGACCACCCTCGTCTACCAGGGACGGCTCTATGTCCTGTACGACCGGGGGCTCGTCAGCTGCTACGACGCCAAAACCGGCGCGCCGCTCTACGAAGGCGAAAAACTGCCGCGCGGCTCCGGCTACACGACCTCGCCCTGGGCCGCCGACGGCAAGATCTTCTGCCTCAGCGAAGATGGCGTCACCCACGTGCTCCAGGCCGGCGATCAGTTCACGTTGTTGCATTCCAACCCGCTCCAGGACGACGATATGGGCATGGCGACCCCCGCGCTCCTCCCCGGGCGGCTGCTCCTGCGCACCTCTGCCCGCCTCTACGCCATCGGCGGCTGATCACCTGGAATCAGACACCCCTGTCCGCAGCAAATGTAGGATAGCCGTCCCGGCTGTCCACCGCGCCGAAGGCGCGCCAGTATCCCGGAGATTCTCGTCCGCGGCAAAGCGACCCAGAGTCTCCCGAAGACCCGGGGACAACCTTCGCCACATCGGAGAAAAAATTTTCGGCGGCAGGGAAGAAACCGGCCGCTTCAAGGAACTAACTCTCATGAATGTCCCGAAAGCGGGGCGTCAAGGCTGCGGGTTCCAATACCGCCCCGGCGGGCGGCGTAAGGAGACTAAGATGTTGGCAGGCTTAGGGTTAACGGAAAAGGTGCTCATTCGTGGTGTGTCGCTCGGCGCCGTCGTGGCGCTGGCCTTCGCTTTCGGAGCCACGGCCCAGCCACAGCGGCCCGGCGGGGTCTCGCCTGAGGTCCGGGCCAAGGTGGACGCGGCCCAGGCCGCGACGGTCGCCGCGGATCTGAAATTGGATGCCGAGAAGTCCGCCAAACTGGCCGAAGTGTACGCCGCGTTCCAGAAGGAAATGGCGGCGGCCCCGCGTCCCGAGGGCGGCGCCCGGGGCGACTGGGAAGCCATTCGCAAGATGCAGGAAGAGCGGCAGGCGAAACTGAGCGAGTCCCTCGCCGGCGTGCTGGACGAGGCGCAGGCGAAGTCCGCCGCGTCGGTGTTGGCGGGCAATACCCGGGGCTGGGACCAGATGGTCGCCGTGCTGCTGAGCTTCGAACTGGATGAAGCGAAGTCGGCGGAGGCCCTGGGGCACACGCTGGCCTACGTGAAGGCCGGCGCGAAAGCGCGCGACGAGGCTGCGGCGGGCGGTGGCATGGAGGCGGTGCGCGAGGCCATGGCGGCGGCGCGCAAGACCCTGGACGATAGCCTGGCGCCGCTCCTCAATGACGAGCAGAAGGCCAAGTGGGCCGATGCCACGCAACGGGGTCCGCGCGGTGCGGGTGGCGGTGCTCCCGGCGAACGCGGCGAACGCGGCGACCGTCCGGGACGCGGCGATCGGCCCGATCGCGGCGGGAACTGAGGTTCGGACACTCCCGAGCCCGGATAGTGGCGTAATTCATCCCTCCCCGGCGTGGCCGGGGAGGGCGAACAACGATGAGGTAGTTGCGAAGTGAAATCCACTCTGAGTCAGGGAACGGGCCGGCGAAAGGCCGGCATCGCCATCGCTGCGGGCGTGGCCGTGCTGTTGTTCATAATCCTCGTGGGGCGCCGCGATACCGCCGAGGGCTCCATCCGGAAGGCCGAGTACTTCACGGTGCGCGAGGGCCCGCTGACCATCAGCGTGACGCAATCCGGCACGATCAAGGCCAAGGACCAGATCATTCTAAAGAATGAAGTGGAGGGCCAGGCCCAGATCATCTTCCTCATCGAAGAGGGCACGATTGTGGAGGAAGGCGATTTGCTGGTCGAGCTCGATGCGAGCCAGCTCGTGGACAGCCGCGTGGATCAGCAGATCCGGGTTCAGAACACCGAAGCAACCTACATCAGCGAGCGCGAAAACCTGGAGGTCGTCAAGAATCAGGCGGAGAGCGATGTGACCGCCGCGGAACTCGCCTACCAGTTCGCGCGGGAAGACGAGAAGAAATACGTTGAAGGCGACTATCCGATGCTGGTGAAGGAGGCGGAGGCCAAAATCGCCTTGAGCCTCTCGGAGCAGAGCCAGACCAAGGAGCAGTTGCTCGGTTCGCAGCGCCTCCTGGACGAAGGCTTCCTCACATCCATCGAGTTTGACAGGCACAAGCAGCAGGCCGAACGGGCCGAACTCGAACTCGAGCTCGCGCAGTCGTCCATGGCGCTGCTGAAAGATTATACGTACACCCGGAAGATGACCGAACTGAGGAGTGCGACCGAAGAGGCCGAGCGCGCCCTGCAGCGCGCCAGGCTGCGCGCGAACTCCGACGTCGTTCAGGCCGAGGCCCGTCTCCGGGCGAGCGAGTCCGAGTTCGAGCGGCAGAAGGAGCGCCTCACCAAGCTCGACGAGCAGATCAAAAAGGCGCGGATCTACGCGCCCTCCGCCGGCCTCGTCATTCACGCGACCACCGCCGATGGCGGCGGATGGCGGAGCCGCACCGAGCCGCTCGACGAGGGCCAGATGGTCCGCGAGCGCCAGGAGCTCATCTACCTGCCAACGGCCGACGAAATGACCGCCGAAGTCCGCGTGCACGAGTCGAACCTGAACAAGATCAAGGTCGGCATGGGCGTGCGGATCAAAATCGACGCCCTGCCGGAACAGACCTTCACCGGGCACGTTACGCGTATTGCCCCGTTGCCGGACGCGCAAAGCTCCTTCATGAATCCCGATCTGAAGGTCTACACCACCCAGATAGAGATTGCAGGCTCCAACCCCAATCTCCGCACCGGCATGACCTGCGAGGCGGAGATCATGGTGGCGCATTTCGACAACACCGTCCACGTACCCGTCCAGTCCGTCTTTCTCGTACGGGGAAAGCCCACGGCCTTCGTCAGCAGGCCGGGCGGCGCCTACGATCAGCGCGAGGTTGAAGTCGGCCTCGACAACAACCGCATGCTGCAAATCGCGTCGGGCCTCAAGCCGGGCGAGAACGTGCTCATGACCCCGCCGCTGGACATCGCCGCCGTGGCGCTCGAAACCGACGCCGCCGCATCGGGCGATGGCGTCGGCTTCATCGGAGCCCGGGAGGTCGCCTCCCCCAACGCCAACGGCGGGCAGCGCGGTCGAAATGCGGAGAACGCGGGTGGAGCCGGTGGAGACATTGTGCCGCCGGCCGCCGCCGGTGGCGCCGGCGAGGAGGGCCGTGGAAGTGGCGGCGAAAACGCCGAGCGCGGTCCAGGCGGCCGCGGCGCCGGCGGGCCCGATTTTGCGAATATGTCGGAAGAGGAGCGCGCGGCCATGCGGGAGCGCTTCCAGAACATGTCGGAAGAAGAGCGCGCGGCCATGCGCGAGGAACGCATGCGCAACATGACTCCGGAAGAGCGCGCCCAGTGGGAGCAGCGCCGGCAGCAACGAGGTAATCGTGACGGCCAATCCCAGTAGTGCTGCCAGCCTCGCCACGCTCGACACCCCGTTGGACTCCATAATTACGCTGGACGCCGTGCACAAGCACTACGTCATGGGTAACAACGTCGTAAAGGCGCTGGATGGCGTCGATCTGCATTTCGAGCGCGGCGGGTTCTACGCCATCATGGGTTCGAGCGGAAGCGGGAAGAGCACCATGCTCAACCTGATCGGATGCCTGGACCGCCCGACTTCCGGAACCTACACCCTGGAAAACCGGAATATCAGCACACTCGACGACAACGAGCTCAGCGATCTGCGGCTGAAGTATATCGGCTTCATCTTCCAGAGCTTCAACCTCATCCCGCAGCTTACCGTTCGCGAGAATATTGAGTTGCCGCTCTTCTACCAGCAGATCGCGCCCGAGGAACGCGCGCGGCGCGCCGAAGTGCTCGCCGCGGACGTGGGCCTGGCCGACCGGCTGGGCCACCGGCCAACCGAACTCAGCGGCGGCCAGATGCAGCGCGTGGCCATTGCCCGCGCCCTGGCGAACAACCCCTCGCTGTTGCTGGCCGACGAACCCACCGGCAACCTGGACTCGAAGACCGGCGCCCAGGTGATGGAGATTCTCGAAGGCCTCTACGAGGCCGGCAAGACCCTGATTATGGTGACCCACGAACCCGAAATCGCCGCGCATGCGCGCACCATCGTGCACATGAAGGATGGCAACATCGAGCGTATTGAATCGGGGCGGTCATGACGAAGCTCTACCTGATTCAAAACATCGTGCTTGGCGTTAAGAACCTGCTCCTGCACAAGCTGCGATCCTTTCTCACCATGCTCGGCATGGTGTTCGGCGTCGCCAGCGTCATCGCCATGCTCTCCATTGGCGAGGGCGCTTCCGCCAAGGCCATGGAGGATATCCGAAAGCTCGGGAGCACGAATATCATCGTCAATTCAATCAAGCCCATCGAGGAGGCCGAAAGCAGCCAGTCCCAGCGAAGTTCGCGAAGCGCAAGCATCTACGGCCTCCAATACAGCGATGTGGAGCGGGTAAAGCGAACCTTTGACGCGGTGACCGCCGTCGTTCCCGTGAAGTCGCTCCGGAAGGAAGGCCGCCTCCACGATCGCTCCATGGAGCTGCGGCTCGTGGGCACCTCCCCGCAGTGGTTTGACCTCGTCCAGCGGCGCCTCATCGCGGGCCGCAGCATGACCCCGCGGGACGAGGCGGACTTCGCCAACGTGGCCGTCCTCACCGAGTACGGCGCGCGGCGCCTCCTCGCCACGAAGAACACCATCGGGCAATCCCTGCGGCTCGGCGGCGAATACTTTGAAGTGATCGGGATCGTCGAAAGCGAGGGCGCCGCTTCCGGCGACATCCAGTCGCTCGACGAGAACGTGGACGCCTATATCCCCATTTCCGTGGCCAAGTCCCGCTTCGGCGATATGGTCACCGTCATGACCACGGGCAGCTTTCAGCGCGAGGTCGTCGAACTGCATCAGATGATCGTATCGGTGCGGTCCAACGAGGAAGTCGAAGGCACGGCCAAGGCGCTCGAAACCATGCTCGAGCGCTTCCACACCAAGAAAGACTTCTCCATGAGCGTGCCGCTCACGCTACTCCGCCAGGCGGAAGCCACGAAGCGCACCTTCAACATCGTGCTCGGCTCCATCGCCGCCATCAGCCTGCTCGTCGGCGGGATAGGCATCATGAACATCATGCTCGCCTCCGTCACCGAGCGTACCCGGGAAATCGGCGTCCGCCGCGCCATCGGAGCCCGGCGCGCCCAGATTATCCTCCAGTTCCTCATCGAAACCGTCGTGCTTTCCGTGGCCGGCGGGCTTATCGGAATCGTAATTGGATTCGCCATCCCCATGGGCGTCACCTACTTCGCCGACATGCCCACCATCGTAACCATGAGCAGCCTCGTCCTCTCCGCGGGCATCAGCGTGGCTATCGGAATCGTCTTCGGCCTGTATCCGGCCATTCGGGCCGCAAACCTTGACCCAATCACGGCGCTGCGCCATGAATAATCGTTTCTGTTCCGCCTCAAGGAGTCACGCGTTGTTGCCTTTCGGTCTCCTCCGGTGCCTTTCGGCATCGCTTGCCACCACCCTGCTCGTCACCGGCTGCGCCACCAGCCACTACCGCGAGGCCGCGGACAAGGAGTCCTACGGCATACTCGCGCAAAAATCCGCCCAGGTCCCCGGGATGGAGCCCGAGTTCACCCTCGAAAAAGAGGCCGGCTGGGACCCGATCCAGGGCCTGCCCCTGCTGGAAACGCCCGGCCGCCCCTATGCTCCCGAAACCGGCGGCGAGATAGGCTACCACGTGCTCTCGCTCGAAAAGGCGCTCGAAATCGCGGTGCGGAACAGCCGCGCCTACCAGCAGGAGAAGGAAATCCTTTACCTGTCCGCCCTCTCGCTCACACTCGACCGGCATCGCTTCGGACCGCGTTTCTCCGCGACCGCCAGCGGCGATTATGCGCGCGAGACCACCGTGACCCGCGCGCCGTCCGATCTGACCGAGCACGTCGCCAGCGCCCGCAATATCGTTTCGGGAATCGACGCGCTCACGGGCACTTCCGCCGACCTGCTGGCCGCGTACGCAAACCTCGTCGAGGGCGCGGGGGCCGTAACCGGAGCCGACGCCGCGCAGCGCGTCATCGATCATGAGCGGAGCGTCTCCGGAAACACCCGCATCGGCATGAGCCAATTGCTCACCGGCGGCGGCCTCTTTGCCGTCTCGCTGACCTCCAACTTCCTCCGTTTCCTCACCGGCGATCCCGCCACGGCGACGGCCTCAACGCTCGCGGCCAGCTTCTCCCAGCCCCTCCTCGCCGGGCGGGGCGCGAAGATCGCCGCCGAAACCCTCACCCAGGCCGAGCGCGACGTACTCTACCGGCTCCGCGAATACACCCGCTTCCGCAAGGTCTTCATCGTGCGGACGGTCAACAGCTATTACGCCGTGCTGGAACGGAAGGATGTCGCCCGAAACAACTGGCAGAGCTACCAGAGCTTCCTGACCAGCGTGAAGCGCGAGGCCGCCCACGCGCGCGAAGGCCGCGCCACCCAGGCCGATCTCGGCCGTCTCGAACAGGCCTCTCTCGACAACCGCAACCGCTGGGTCTCCTCGGTGCAGGCCTACCAGGAAGCGCTCGACCAGTTCAAGATAGATCTGGGGCTTCCGACCGATATCCAGCTCGTGCTCGACGATGGCGAATTGAGCGCCCTGGTCGAACGCGGCGTCGTTCACCCGGACATCTCCGCCGAGGACGCCATTGAGGTCGCTCTGGTCTCCCGGCTCGACTACCTCAACGCGCGCGACCGCGTGGACGATTCCGGGCGCCGGGTAAAGGTCGCCGCGGACGCGCTCAAGCCCGGGCTCGACCTCATCCTCGCCGCGAATGTGGATACCATCGGCCAGGACAACTTCCAGCGCCTCGATTTCCGGAACCTGGACTGGTCCGCCGGCCTGGACCTGGACCTGCCCCTCGATCGGAAGGCCGAAAGGAATAACCTGCGCGCCGTCCTGATCGACCAGGAGCGGAGTATTCGCTCGTACACCCTCGCCGAGGACAACGTAAAACTTGACGTGCGCTCCGGCTGGCGTACCCTCGAGCGCGCCCGCCTGAATTACGAAATCGCCCTGAACAGTGTAGAATTGAATAAACGGCGCGTGCGCGAGCAGGAAGTGCTGGCCGATGTCGGCCGCGGAACCGCCATCAACCTGGTGGACGCCCAGAACGACCTCACCAGCGCCCAGAATGGCTTGACCAACGCGCTCGTCGCCCATACCATCGCGCGCCTTGAATTCCTGCGCGACATGGGCATCCTGTATATCAAGGAAAACGGAAACTGGGAAGAAGTCTACGAGGAGTCCGGATCCGCTGAACCCGCCGCCGCGCCGGTCGCGGAATAGCGCGGCGCGCACCGGTTCCGCGGTCGCTCCCGCAAGGGCGGTTGGTTGAAGGACGAATCGAAACTCGTACGGCAGGCTGCCGGCGGCGATGCCGGAGCGCTCGGCGAACTGTTCCGGCGCTACGGCGCCGACGTGCTCCGTCTGGCCCGCTCCATGGGCCACCGGGGCGGCGAGGCGGAGGACCTCATGCAGGACACGTTTTTGGCAGCGATGGAAGGGATCGGGCGCTTCCAGCACCGCTCCTCGTTCAAAACCTGGCTCCTCGCAATCCTGTTCCGGCAGTCAAGCCGGCGCTACCGCTACCAGGCTGTCCGGGCCGAGGAATCGCTCGGACATGCCCCGGATGGCGCCGGAAACGGCGGGCCCCGGCTGTCCGTTGTCCCCCGGCCCGAATACCGGCTGGATGTGGAGGCCATGCTCGACAGCCTCTCTCCGGACCATCGCGCGGTCCTGGTGCTGCGCGAACTGGAGGGCTATTCCTACGATGAAATTGCCTCGGCCCTCGGCATTCCGCGCGGCACCGTCGAGTCGCGCCTCTTCCGCGCGCGCGCGCAGTTGCGCGAAGGCTTTAAAGAATACAGCACCCGGGACGCCCGCCACGCACGCGCGCGGCGGAACCCGGTGGAGACCGGCCATGACTAGCCAGACCTGTACCTCAAGCGATTCCATACTGGCCCAGCGCTACTACGACGGCGAACTGGGCGCCGGCGAAGCCGCGCGCTTCGAAGCCCACCTCGCGGGCTGCGCCTCCTGCCGGGAGCGCATGGCCCTTTGGGCGGACATGGGGCGGGCGCTGCGCGAGGCCTATCCGGGAGGCGAAGTGCTCCCGAATCCGGATAGCTGGGTGCGCGCCGTTCGCGATCGCCAGTTGCAGACCTCGCGCCGCGTCACCTGGGGCCTGCTCGCCGCCGCCTCCATGCTTCTCGTCGCCTCCCTCTCCTTTGCGGGGTACACCCGCGCCGGCAGCGGCGGGTATCCCGCCTCGCCAGCCCGCTGGGAGTCCTATGTCGTGGCCGCCCCCGTCATAGACGATGAATTCCCCGAAACGGATTCCAGAACGCTGCTGGCCATACATATCCAGCAGCCGGCGGAGAATCGAAATGACTAAACTCAAAGTACTGGCCGCCGTCGCCCTCGTGATGGCCTACATCGCCGGCATCGCCACCGGATGGGCCGGCTCCACCCTCGCCGGCGAGAAGCCCGGCCCGGCCCGCGATCGGGGCTCCTGGTTGAGCCACGCCCTCGAACTGAGCGACAGCCAGAAAGCCCAGCTCGAAGCCATCTGGTCCCGCGAAGCCGAAAACGCCGCCGAAGAAGACTCCCGCGCCCGCGTTCGCGCACTCTACGAAGAACGCAACCAGGCCGTGCGCGAAATGCTCACCCCGGAGCAGCAGGCCGCCTACGACGGGATTCACCAATCCGTCGAAGAGCAAAAAGACGCCATCGCGGCGGAGCGGCGCGCCCGGCACGAGGCCGCGGTAAGCAAGACCATGGACATTTTGACGCCCGAGCAGCAGGAAAAGTACAAGAAGATCATCGAGGACTTCGAAAAACGTTCGCCACGCCGCGATCGCGGGCCCGGCGGCTGGAATTCCGGCGGGAAATAGCCGCGCCCCGCCGCAAGCGGGCAATCGAAGTATAAAGCGAAACCACGGGGCCCCGGGCGTCCAGCCCGGCGGCCCTGTTAACCTTTGTCCCGCACCGGGCGTTCTTCCGGTGACAATGGACGTGGAAGGAACCGATTGAAGTCCCTGGACGACAAGGCCCTCGCGCTCGCGTTTCAGGCGGGGGAGGAGGCGGCATTCGACGAAATTGTGACCCGCTTTCAGGGGCGCGTCTACGCCGTCGCCTACCGTGTGCTCGGCAATCGGGAAGACGCCCTCGACGTGGCCCAGGAGGTATTCCTCAAGGTACACCGCAAAATCGGATCATGGCAGCCCACCGGCGGCTTCCTGCCCTGGGTGCTGCGGATGGCCACCAACCACAGCATCGACCAGTTGCGCCGCCGCAAGCGCTATCCGGAGCAGCCGCTCGACGAGGCCTTTACCCCCGCGTCCGAAGGCGCCGCCGTGGAGCCGGTCTCCATGAATACCAGCACCGAGGTGCGCGCCCGCGAAATTGAAGACCGGGTCCGGAAGGCGCTGCCCGTCCTGTCGCCCGCACAGCGCGAGGTCTTCCTTCTGCGCCACTACGAAGGGCTGCAACTCGCGGAAATCGCCGATAGCATGGGATGCACCGTCGGAAGCGTCAAAGTACACTTGTTTCGGGCGTTAAAGAAACTTCAGACCGAATTGAAAGACCTGTACGAGAAAAACGACAACAATCAGCCGTGAAACCGCGCGGGAGAACGCGGCGCAGTAAGGCGCTTTTTCCCAGTTTCAGACCAGTTCCTAAGACGGAAGGAATCCGTGATGTTTGGTTGCCGGAAGTATCAAGGCATGATCGCCGCTTCGCTCTATGAGCCGCTTTCCGTGGACGAGCAGCGACAACTCAGTGCCCATCTGGGCGCCTGTCCCGCCTGCGCGGAAGCCTCCCGTAGCCTTGGGAGCCTGGTGCGCGCGCTTCCCGACGCCGCGCCGCCCTTCACGGGCGACCTGCTGCCCGCACTGCAAAGTGAGCGGCCCACCGTGCGCGATCACCGCCCTTTCTCGACGCTTAAACCTGTTATTGCATATACAGCTCTTTTTGTGTTGGCTTGTGTTGTTTTTGCGTTTGCCCGGCTCAACAATTCCCAACCGGATCTACCCCCGGTCGCTGCGGTCAACCCGCCGATACAAACGATTGACGCCGCCTACCGGGAAGCTGCCGCCGGCGATGTCGAAGTCGCGCTCGCGATGCTTGAGGAGGCCCGTGAAGCCGCCGCCACGCCGACCGAGGCGGGCGCCCTGCTCCTGGCCGCCGCGAATATAGAATACGGCTATATGCGCCGGTATGCGATTGCTTACGATAAATACAAATCGGTTTTTGACAACTATGGCGAAGCCTGGGCCCAGTCCGAGGGAGCCGTAAAAGATCGTTTCGACCTCCTCACCGAGGCGCGGGATCAGGCCTTCGAACCCCTCTACCAGGTGGACAGCGCGCGCCTGCAGGGCGAGGCCGGCATTCCCGTCCTCGAAGACCTGATGGCCCGCTATCCCGGCCGCGCCGTCGCCCGGGAAGCGCTGGGCGCCATGCTGGCCCTCGTCGATGGCGAAGGCGTCACCGGGCTCGAAGCCGTGAAAGTCCGCTGCACCAACCCCGTGGCCCTTGCCCAGGTCGATGTGCACCTCGGCGAGCGTTACTGCGCCGATCGCCTGAATCCGGAGCGCGGTCGCGCCCTGCTTATGCAGGTCGCGGGCGGAGGCCACGAGGTGCCCGCAAGAATGGCGCGCGACGTCCTCGCCCGGCTGGACAACCCGAATGCGGCATCCGCGGACCAATAGGCTCGTTCTCTGGCCGACATAGGCCTCCCGCGCCGCCGCCTTCATCCATCTTGTTGCCCCACCAGCGCCTGTGCTAGCATCCACGCAGGGGTGAATTTTGCCCCCAAGTGGCGCAATCACAACACCTTGGAGCAGGTCATTGGCCGGGCTGAAGGCATTCGAGAAGCAGTTCATCCGCGATAGCGTCGTGGATGAAGAGCGCCTGCGCCAGGCGAAGGCCGCCGGCGTACCCTTCTCCGGCGACGCCATCATCCAGCTCGGCTTCGCGGACGCCGAGTCGGTCTACCAATCCCTCGCCCGCTTCTGCGAATTGCGCTACGTCCCGCTCGGCGATCTCGGCGTGGGGGAGGCGGTGCTCCGCAAAGTGCCCGCCCGCCTGGCCACGCACTACCGCTGCGTGCCCGTGGAAGAGCGCGACGGGACGCTCGTCGTCGCCATCAGCGATCCCCTCAATGCCCACCGCCTGGACGAAATCCGCGCCGCCCTGAAGCAGCGCGTGGAAGCCGTGGTCGCGACGCCGGACGCCATTCAGCAGGCGATCAAGCAGTACTACGGCGTCGGGGCCGGCACCGTTGAGCGCATTCTCGACCGGCCGGGCGCCGCGCCGCTCGAAACCCGCCGCCAGGAGACCGCCACGCTCGACGGCGACAACACCGACGCGTCAATCATCACCTTCGTCAACGAGTTGATCCTCGAAGCGGTCAAGGCGGGCGCAACGGATATCCACATCGAACCCTTCGAGGCCGAATTGCGCGTACGCTTCCGGATCGACGGCATCCTGCACGCCACGCCCGTCCCCGCGCGCATCCAGGGGTTCCACGCCGCCATCGTCTCGCGCGTGAAGATCATGGCGAACTTGAACATTGCCGAGAAGCGACTCCCGCAGGACGGAAAAATCCTGGCAACTTTCGGCCACGATTCCTACGACCTGCGCGTCAGCATCCTGCCGACCCCGCACGGGGAAACCGTGAATCTGCGGGTGCTCGCGCGCGCGAACGCCTTCCTCACCTTGCCGGAACTGGGCTTTCGCGAGGAAGATCTGGCGCAGTTCAATCGCTTTATCGGGCGCCCAAACGGCATCCTGCTGGTGACCGGCCCCACGGGAAGCGGGAAGACCACCACGCTCTACGCCGCGCTGAGCAAGCTCAACGACCTGCAGCGGAAAATTATCACCATCGAGGACCCGGTCGAGTACCAAATCCCGGGGATCACGCAGATGCAGGTGCACGCGCAAATCGGCTTCGACTTCGCCCGGGGGCTCCGGTCGGTACTCCGCCACGATCCCGATATCCTCCTGGTGGGCGAGATCCGGGACTACGAAACGGCCGAGATGGCGGTCCGGTCCAGCCTGACGGGCCACCTCGTGCTGAGCACGTTGCATACAAACGATTCTGCCGGCGCCGTCACCCGCCTGCTGGACATGGGCGTCGAGCCGTTTTTGATCGCCAGCACCATGATCGCCGCCATCGCCCAGCGCCTGCTCCGGAACAATTGCCCGGAATGCAGCCGCCCGGCCGACCACGACCCCGCCCTGCTGGCCGCGGAATTCGGCGACATCGCCGGGGAACTGGCGGGCGCTTCGTTCCGCGCGGGGGCAGGCTGTCCCGCCTGCCGCAACACCGGCTACAGAGGGCGCGCCGCCATCTACGAAATGCTGCCCTTCACCCCGGAGATTAAGGCCCTGACCGTCGAACGCGCGACCTCGCAGGTGATCAAGGAAACCGCCCGAAAGCAGGGCCTGCGCACCCTCCGCCGCGCGGGCTGGCTCCGCGCGAAGGAAGGCGCCACCACCGTGGAGGAAGTGCTGCGCGTGACAGCCGATGCCGACGTGTTGCCAGACCCCGAGATCGGCGATGCCCCAGTTTCGCTATGAGGTCAAGAAAGGGCCCGACGAAAAGCTGAGCGGCGTGCTGGAGGCCGAATCGCAGCGGGCCGCCGTGGCGCGCCTGCGCGAACAGGGCTACTTTCCCCTGGTGGTGGAACCCGCCGAACCAAACGGAGAGGGGCGCGGCGGGCTGGCCCGGAAGGTCTTGCGCCGAATCCGCCTGCAAGACCGCAACACCTTCTTCCGGCAACTCGCCAATCTCACCGAATCCGGCATGATGCTCACCCGCGCATTGCGCATGATCGAGAAGCAATCCGAAAACCCCGGCCTCGCGCGTGTGGCCGGCGAAATCCGCGAGTCTGTCCAGCAGGGCGGCGCCCTGGCCGACGCGCTCGCCGCCCATCATCGCCTTTTCCCGCCGCTCTACGTCAATCTCGTCCGCGCCGGCGAAACCGGCGGCATGCTCGACGAGGTGCTGTGGCGCATCGTCGCATTTGGCGAGCGCGAGGAAGAGCTGCGCGGCAAGGCCGTTTCCGCGCTCGTCTACCCCGTGTTTCTCGCCATCATGAGCGCCATATCCGTCTTCATTCTCGTCTCGTTCGTGTTTCCCAAGTTCACCGGCATTTTCGAAGAGTTCAACGCGCCGCTCCCCTGGCCGACCATCGTCGTCATGGCGATCTGCGACTTCATGGGAACCTGGTGGCCCGCCGTGCTCGCGGGCCTGATCGCCGGCGCCTGGGGGCTTCTGCACTGGCTGCGCACCGAATCCGGACAGCGCCGGCGCGACACCCTGCTCCTGCGCCTGCCCGTCGTCCGCCGTCTCGTCATCACCTACGAGATGGCCCGCTTCGCCCGCACCTTCGGCGCCCTCCTCGACAACGGCGTCCCCATCCTCACGACCCTCGAAATCGCCGGGGACACGCTCGGAAACCGGATTGTACGGGACGAAGTCCGACGCGTGCACACCGGCGTCAAGGCCGGCGGCTCCATCAGCGAGTCCCTGGAGGCCTGCCCGCATTTCCCGCCGCTCGTGGTGAACATGTTCGCCGTCGGCGAGGAAAGCGGACGCCTCGGCGCCGTCGCCAACCGCGTCGCCGCCGCCTGCGACATCGAAGTCGAGCGCGCCGTAAAAGCGGTCACCGCCCTTTTCGAGCCCCTCCTCATCGTCGTCATGGGCGTCATCATCGGATTCCTGGTAATCGCGATGCTCCTGCCCATGCTTACGCTCAGCTCGGCGATCGGCGTGTGAGCGGCGCCGGTTTCAAATACGATGCAGTGCGTTAATGGCGCGCATGAGGCTCGGGGAAAACCTGGAAGCCCGGTTGGCCGACCATGTTGATTGTATGAATCGGCAGAGTACGTCGTTGTAAAGCGGGCCAACGTGGCCGGATCCGCGGGGGAGCATGTCGGCATGCATTTTCTTCTTGCCCTTTGCGCGAATCACGTTAATCAGAAATTGCTTTGGATCCGGAAGCTCATCCGGGCGCGTGGGGAAGTTTGTGGCGGCGATTTCGATATAGGCGGCCCAGGCGTGCCTGTCCGCCATGATCCATGACTCAATTTCCCGCACGGCGATGCGAAAGCAAAGACCTTTCGGCAAACCAGGTGAGCCATCGGGCGAGCTACCGAACCAGGAAGAAATCAGCGAGGGCGCGCAAGGCCAGGTGTCGAGATCAGTCAAGCAAAAAACCGCCGAGTGTCTGGATATTTCCAGCAATGCCGGACACTTTTTCTTGAGATTGCCGGCTCCACGGAGCTCGCTCGGGAAACCTGGTAAGAACCGAATCGGCCGCGAACTCGAAAGGTTTCGATACGCAACGAGTCTTATGGCGATTTCCCGAGATGGCGCGTCCTCGACAAAACCGTAGCAGTATCGCGCCTCCATTTCAAAGCGCCGAAATGGTCGATGCAGTTTGGGGAAGAAGAATATCCGCGGGGCTCATTCCGTCTCTCATCGCCTGAAGGTCGCTCTCGCTCGGTGCGACAATCGATGTGGCTTCGCCGCCGGCGCCCGGCTGCAAAATTAGAAAAGATCCATCAATTGAGGAGACTGCCAACATGGATTCGCTGTGCGTACTAATCAGTATTTGCCCGCCGGATTTCTTTCTGGATTGGCGGGTCTTGAAGATCAGTTTGGGTATCTGTTCGACCACTCTGGTGTGAAGCGAGAGCTCAGGCTCTTCCAACAGGATCATGCTGTTGGAGCTGAGAAGCGTCCAGAGCATGGCGATAAGGCGAAGCGTTCCATCCGAAAACTGGTCTTCTCGCTGCCACCCCGCTTTGGGGCGCCAGTGTTTGTAGAGCATTTCGAGGTGAGGTTTGCCCGTCTGTTCGTCTTGGATAAACTTCAATTGCTCAAAGTTCGGGATGGCGCTTGCCAGTATGCCTTGAATATGCTTCAGGCGGGCGTCTCTGGTCTTTTTGGGGGTTCCCGCAATCTGCTCCAGGAAGCCTTGTCCAAATGGATCGGAACTTAAGTTCGGAAGGAAAACGTGCTCGCCGAACTTCAAGAGCTGCGGTACAAGATGCAGGTACAACACGTCTTCAAAAAAACTCGCGATCTCGCGGAATTCCTTATTCATATTTATCTGTTCAAGATGCGTCTGGGTAAGCCGCTCGCGATCCGATTTGTCTTCACGGTCCGGTCTCGTGAACAAGCGTTCGCCTCGCCGGTACGCCTCTTCCTTCAAGACGCAAGGACGCTGCTTTCCGGTCCCTTCGGATTGAATGCTCAAGTGGTATTTCCAGTCGGGATGCGCCGCTGTATCGTCGAGTGACTCGCGCAATTCGAACTCGAGTTCTACGTGTGGGTGCTTTGTGGCCGCAAGGCTCCGTACTTTGCCGAGTCCCCCGCGAGAAGCCAATGCCTGCTGGAGACCTCCGCCATTCGGGTTTACGATGTCTCGCATGAATCGGAAGATGTCAAGAAAATTGGATTTTCCGGAAGCATTGGGGCCAAGGATATAAACGGTTTCCCGAAGGTCGGCGTCCGCCTTTGCGAAATTGCGCCAGTTTCGCAGGCTTATGCGCGATACATACATTTTGTGTCCACTCCCGGTTAATGCGTGGCCCGTTTCTTGTGGGTTTCTCAGTATGCCACTGCCACTTTCCGGCAGGCAAACGGCCGAGTTCTTCCGCACCGGAGAAGCCGTGGTTCAAAAAGCATTCCGCGCTTGCCGCCATCCTTCGACAGGGCCGGAATCAATTGACATGTCCTGGTGCGGTGGCAAGTACGAAACACCTGGCAATAACCGCCAACACCGCCTCAAAACCGCTCCTCCGGCCCGAGGTAGCGCCACTTCCCGTACGGCAGGTTGCCCAGGCGCACGCGCCCGATGCGGATGCGCTTGAGCGTTTCCACCTTCAGACCCACCAGTTCGCACATGCGCCGGATCTGACGCTTGCGGCCCTCCCGGAGTATGAAGCGGAGTTGCCCATCCCGCTCCCGCGTCACCCGCGCCTTGCGCAGCACGCGCCCGTCCAGTTCGAGGCCGTGGCAAAGCAGATCCACGGCGTCGTCGGTGACCGGGCCCCGCACCCGCACCAGATACTCTTTGTCGACATCGCTGTCCGCGCCGATGATAGCGCGCGCGACCGCCCCGTCCTGTGTGAGCACGAGGAGTCCCGTTGAATCGATGTCGAGCCGTCCGGCGGGGGCGAGGTTCTGGCGGTGTTTCGGGTGGTAGGTGATGCCGCTGCGATCATTCCGGTCCCGGGCGGCCGGGGTAATCAGGGCCGCCGCTGGCGTGTAGCCGTCCTCCGCCTGGCCCGATACGTAGCCCAGCGGCTTGTGCAGCAGGATCGTGACCTGTTCCGCCAGCTCCCCGCGCGCGCCCGCGTCCAGCGTAATCGTCTGCGAAGGCAGCACCTTTTCGCCGAGCTGGGCGACGCGTTCCCCATCAATACGCACCAGCCCGCGCGCGATGAAGGCGTCGGCCTCGCGGCGCGAACAGATCCCGCGCGCGGCGAGCAACTTGCTGATGCGGACGGGCTCATTATCGGGAAAAGGGGAGGACATGCGCCCCTGATCTTACGCATCCCGCCGGAACCGCGTCAATGTCACGCGCCAAACATTGTCCGGGCGCTTGCCGCATGAAAAACCTCCCCCCGGCAAAAGCGCCGCGCTGCGGGTGTCGCCGCGGCCGCCAGCGTCGCCCCTTCCGCCTCCACGGGCAACAGCCGGAAGTCCAGACTGACCCGCGTGCGCCCGGTGGTGTTCTCGGCGCCCCCGTGCAGGCAGCGCGGGTCGAAGAAAAGCGCATCGCCCGCCCGCATGGACACGGGCCGGCACACGCCCTCCACGGCCCGCCCGAATTCCGGGACCCGATCCGCATACCGGTAGAAATGGCGCAGCGAATCGCAAAACGGGGGATCGCCCGCCCCCAGCGCGTCCTTGTACTCGCGCAGCAGCGCGATGCTCTCGCCGCGCGGCGCACATTGCAATGCCGCCGATCCCTCGCAATCCGTCAGCGCGACCCAGCCCTGGATCATCTCCGCGGGGTGCCCACCGAGCAAATCGCTGTGGATCTGGCGCGGCTGCCCATCCGCGCCCCGGAGCCCTTCGGGAAAGGGAACCGGAAAGTGAAAGCGCACAATCGGCTGGGCCTGAAAGAGAAAGTCCCGCGGAAACACATCGCGCGCGATTCGCGCCAGCAGCGCGTGGTACGCCCCCGTGACGCCGTCGCACGGCGCGTAGAAGGCCCGGCTCACGGCGTTGGTGTAGTGTTCGTTCAACTGCGCCGCTTCCGCCGGAACATGCCGGTGCAACGCGGCCAGGGGTACGCGCTCCCGAACGAATCCTGAATGGATCAGGCGCGCCTGCACCGCCTCGATCAGCCCCGTCTCTGCCGCGATCTCCGGCCGCACGAAATAGCCCGGGGCGGGAAATTGATCCGCCGCCCGCAAGGGATCGAATTCACGCTGCTCAGCCATCGATCGGTGGCGCGGGCGCAATTTGGTGCCGTGAAGTCGGCTCAATATGCACCAGCACGTCGTGAACGGCCGGGAGGCCCGCGCAAATGGCGTCCTTGACGTGGTGCCCGATCAGGTGCGCTTCCTTCACCGTTAGCGTGTCTTCCACGCCCACGTGAATGTCGACAAAGAAGCACAGCCCCATCTTCCGCACCAGGCACGTATCGAGCGACATGACCTGCGCCTGGGCCAGCGCAATTTCGCGCACGCGCACCTCAATCGCCGGATCCGGGGCTGCGTCCATGATCTCGTTGATCGCCGGACGAAGCAACCGCGCGCCGTTCCACGCGATGACGCCGCAGGCCAGCAGGGCCGCCCACTCGTCGGCCGTATGCCACCGCTCGCCGCCCACCAGCGCCACGCCAATACCCAGGAATGCCGCAACGGAGGTAATCGCGTCGCTCCGGTGGTGCCAGGCGTCCGCCTTCAGCGCCGAGCTGTGCAGATCGTGGCTCGCCCGCGAGAGGTAGCGGTACACCCCTTCCTTGATCGCGACCACCGCCACCAGCACCAGCAATGTGTAGGGCGACGGCGGCGCGTGGGGGATAAGCATGGAACGTACACTCGAAATCGCGATGCCCGCCGCCGCAACGAGCAAGGCCCCGGCGATGACCACCGCCGCCAGCGACTCCGCCTTGCCGTGCCCGTAGGGGTGATCTTCGTCCGGCGGAATCGCCGCAATCCGGATGCCGCCCCAGAGCACCAGCCCGCCAAAAACATCCAGCGTCGACTCCACCGCGTCGGCGATCAGCGCATGGGAATTGCCTACAATACCCGCGACGCCCTTGATGACGGCGAGCGCCAGGTTCAGCCAGAGACTGAACGACGCATAGCGCAGCGCGCGCCGGTCCGGTGAAACGTGGGGGGGCTCCGTCATGCGAAATACCCCGGACGGTTGGCGAATACAGCGGGAATCCACCGAGGTTCATTGAACCGCGACCCTCCCATGACCTCATTCAAGCCCACGCTAATAACCCTTCTCCCGGTAGGCCGCTTCCTGCTCCGCCATGAAGGCTTCGCTGCCCGTGTGCACGCTGCGGTAGATCGTGGGCTTGATGCCCTTCTCCTCCAGCAGCTTCACGGCGTGCGCGTGGATTGCCCAGAAGATGAAGCACGATCCGATGCCGCTCAGCGGGCACATGCGTTCGTTGTCCGCAACCGGAATGACCGCGTCGCCCACGCCGCCGCAGTTGTCGATGAAGCACTCGGTGACCTGGTCGAGCTTGCGCTTGCTCGGGTGTTGGGATTCGCAATGATCCATCTGCAATTTGGAGGCCAGGCCGATCGTGTGGATGCCGCGCTCCTGCGCCTGCAACGCCACCGCAATGACATTGGCCGAACGCCCCGAATTGGAGTTGATCAGCAGCACATCGCCCTTCTTCAGCTTGCTCTTTTCCAGCGCCAGGTGCACCGTCTGCGACTCCAGCGCCGCCGCCTTGCCCGGGGGCAGCGGCTCGTCGCGATGGCCCAGGTCGCTTTCGACCTTGAGCTCATAGCTGAACGGCGTGATGCCCACCATGCCGCCCGCGCGCTTGAAGGCTTCCCACTTCAGCATGTGGCCGGTGTCCATGATGAACCAGCCGCCCTTTTGGGAAAGGCTCTCGGCCACGATTTCGGCCGCCTTTTCGATGTTCTCCCGCTGCGTGTTCTGGATCTTGGCCACGAGGCCCTCGATCACCTTGAAATACTGGTCAAGATACATGGTCCAGCGTCCTTGCGCCCGTGGCGCGTTGAAGGAGGCGTATCAGCCCCGCTATGGGTTCGTGAACAATGGGGTAAATGTGGAAGGTAACCGGCGCGGCGGCCAGGACGCCCTCCAGCGCCGAAACGGTCCGCGCGGACCGCAGCGCCCCGCCCGTCATCACCAGCGGGACCGGATTCGCCGCAATGCCCGCGCGCGCGACCGTCTCCACCACCAGGCGGCCCAGATGCGCCCCGGCCTCGCTCAGGATACGCGCCGCGCGGTCGTCGCCGCCATCCGCCACCGGGTCGACGGCCGCGGCAAAGGCCGCGATGCGCGGTGCGGGCACATGGCCCGTTCCCGAGGCTTCCCGGTGGATGTCCCACGGGCTCTCCGCGCCAAAAAACGCGCGCGCGGCGTCCAGGAGCGGCGTGGGGGGGATGCGGCCCTGCTCCGCCAGAAACGCGGCTTTCAAGGCCTCGCAAGCAATCCAGTAACCGCTGCCCTCATCCCCGAACTGCGGCCCGTACCCGCCGAGCGAGAGGAGTTCGCCCGCTTCGTTCACGGCCGAACAACTGCATCCCGTCCCGGCCACCAGCGCGACGCCCACGTCGAGGTCATAGAGGCCGCGTGCGATGTCGCCCTCGGCGTACACGTGGCGGGGGACACCCGGCAGCACTTCGTCGAGCACGCGCGCCGCCAAGTCTGCATCCATGGGTCCGGCGAGTCCGATCGCGGCCACCGGCGCTTCGCTCCCGCCCGCGCACACACGCGTGATCGCATCGCGGAGCGCCTCCGCGAAGCCGTCGGGATCGCGGTACAGCGCGCTGCCGCTCGGACACCGCTCCATGCCGCGCACCGCGCCGGACGCGTCCGCCAGCGCGACGCGCGTGCTGCTGCCGCCGCTTTCAATGGCGAGAAAATGGTTCATCCGGTTTGAGCGTACGGGATTATTCATAGGCGTTTCTCCGTGCCCGAATTATCCGGAACCGCCAATGTATGCCGGTTGGGGCGTCTGTTGGTGAAATCGTATCGACTGGTCCGTCGGCCCGAAGGGCCAGTGCAGCTCCCAGCCCCGGGCAACGCCCGGGGAACACGGGGGCACCGGCATCCCCGCCCTGAAAGGGCAGCGCAGTGGTGAGCCGGTCCAGCGCTTCTGAAGTTCAACTGCGCTGCCCTTTCAGGGCGCATAAGAAACCCACCGCTCAATCCCTGGGCGTTGCCCAGGGCTGAAAACTGCGTTGGCCCTTCGGGCCGTAAGAGTGCGTTGGCATCCAGTTCTACTGCCGAATATTGGGTCTGCACTACTGACAAGGTTCAAGGAATCTCGTATCCGCTCTTAGCGGCGCCGCCCGGAAATGAGCATCGAGCAATCTACTCATATTTGCCGCGATCGTTGCCTATGTACCTTCAAACCGGATGAGCCAGGAAAATGGCCTGTGCCGGGGGCGCCGATGGCTGCGATTCCTGTCGGGTCGGGGTTGACGGTTCAATAACCCGGGTACTATAGCGAAAGCGGCGGCGGGCTGTCGAAACAGCTGTCGAAACGGCGTTGACATACCGCGCCGCCATCGGGTTTACTGGTGGCCCCGAGTGTAATTCAGGGTTTCCCCAATAAGCTGGAGTCATTGCCGTGCGCCCCCTTGCCGTTATCGCCGCTGTCCTCACCCTGTTGGCCGCAACCCCCGCGGTCGCCGCCGAAGCCGTTCACATGTTCCCGCCCCAGGGAAAGCACGTCCACAGCAGCTCCATCGTGGAGTGTCCCAACGGCGATCTGCTGGCTACCTGGTTCCACGGATCCGGTGAGCGCAGCGCCAACGACGTCCGCATTCAGGGCGCGCGCCTGAAGAAGGGCGCATCGGCCTGGGGGCCCGTCTTTGAAATGGCCGACACCCCCGACCTGCCGGACTGCAATCCGGTCCTCTTCATCGATGCGAACGAAAAGCTGTGGCTCTTCTGGATGGTCGTCCACACCAACCGCTGGGAGCGCACCATCCTCAAGTACAAGACCAGCACCGACTACCTGGGCGACGGCGCGCCGGTCTGGAACTGGCAGGACATCATCCTGCTCAAGCCGGGCCAGGATTTCGCCGCCGATCTGAAGGCCGGCTTCCGGGAACTGGCCCACCCCGAGCCGATGTGGGCCGAATACGCCCACGCGTACACCGACATGCTCGTGGACAACGCCAGCGACCCCATCAAGACCGACATCGGCTGGATGACGCGCACCCCCGTGCTTACCCTGAAATCCGGCCGCATCCTCATTCCGCTCTACTCCGACGGCTTCAACGTGTCGCTCGCCGCCTATTCCGACGACGGCGGCGAATCTTGGGCGGCCAGCAAGCCCATCGTCGGCCTGGGTAACATCCAGCCCGCCATCGTCGAGCGCAACGATGGCACGCTCGTCGCCTACATGCGCGACAACGGCGTCGAGCCCAAGCGCATCATCGAAGCCAGCTCCCCGGATCAGGGCGTGACCTGGACCGTGGGCACGGACATGGAGTTCCCCAATTCCGGGGCGAGCGTATCCGCCTGCGACATGGGCGATGGGCGCTGGGTGCTCGTCTACAACGACGCCGAGCGCGGGCGGCACAACCTTGCCATCGCGCTCTCCGAAGACGAGGGTCGGACCTGGCCCCACAAGCGCATGCTCCAGGACAGCCCCGACCAGTCCCGCTCCTTCGGCTACCCCACCGTGATGAAAGGCAGCGACGGCAACGTCCACCTCTCCTACTCCTACAAAGGCCCCGAAGGCGCCACGATCGACTATATGACCTTCCCCGTGGACGCGATAAAGCAATAAGCGCCGAGATAGCGCGCGAGGGACCCGGACACCGTCCGCGGCAAATGTAAGATAGCCGTCCCGGCTGTCCACCGCGCCGAAGGCGCCAGGATCACGGACATTCCGCGCAACGTGAGCCCGCTTCCAACAGTTCCCCAATCCCCACCAAAACCACCGCGATAAGGAATGTAGAATAGCCGTCCCGGCTGTCCACCGCGCCGAAAGGCGCAAAGGATCGCGGACATTCATGTCCGCGGCAACGTGAGCCCACCTCCAAAAAGTTCCCCTCATCCCAGCATAACCAGCTCGCAAGGAAAGTGGCACAGCTCCATGACGCGCCGGAGGCGGGCGTCCCGGCTGTCCACCACGCCGAAGGCGCAAATGTAGGATAGCCGTCCCGGCTGTCCACCGCGCCGAAAGGCGCAAAGGATCGCGGACATTCTTGTCCGCGGCAAAGTGAGCCCACCTCCAAAAGTTCCCCCGACCCTCCCAAAACCACCTCGAAAAGAAAGTGGCACAGGTCCATGACGCGCCGCAGGCGGAATAGGCGTCCCGCCTTTCCAGCGCCGAAGGCGCAAAAGTAGGATAGGCGTCCCGCCTGTCCAGCGCCGAAGGCGCGGATCATACCAGCCTTGGGCCGCAGGCCCAGGTAGAATGACCATATTCTCAGTCAGGGCTGAAAGCCCGTATCATAACCGGGTTCCCCGCGGTCTGCGCCCGGTACTACCAGAACTTCACCCAAAACCCAGGACCAACACACATGAGAATCGCTACACTCGCCCTCGCCCTCCTCACCGCCGCATCCCTGTCCGCCGCCGCCGCGCCATTCCCCGACGTACAAATCGTGGCCTTGCCCGATCACCAGTACGCCTTCGAGATCGGCGGCGCTGAAGTCGCGCGCTACATCGCCGCCGGCCCCGCCGCCAAGCCCTATCTTTTCCCGCTTATCGGCCCCGCCGCCCACCGCCTTACCAGCATGCTCCACCCCGAAGACCCCCACGGCCACCGCCACCACCGTTCTGTATGGGTGGGCCACCAGAACGTAAACGGACACGATTTCTGGGCCGAGGACGGCGGCGAAAACATCGCCATGACCCGCGTAGAAGCCCACGGAAGCGGCCCCGAACGCGCCTGGATCCGCCTGGCCCACGAGTGGCGCGCCGAAGACGGCGCCGCCATACTCGCCGAACAGCGCACCTGGGCCGTCGCCCGGCGGGACGCCGGCGAGTACGACGTGGACCTGACGCTCTCCTTCACCCCGACCGGCGCCAATGTCCTGTTCGGCCAGACCCCCTTCGGTTTCCTCGGTGTCCGCGTCGCCGGGACCATGGCCGTCAAGGCCGGCGGGCGTGTTCTGAACGACTCGGGCGCCACCAACGAAGCCGGTGTACACGGCTACCCCGCGCGCTGGGTGGACTACACCGGCCCCGTCGCCCCAGGCGTGCAAAACGGCGTCACGCTCCTCGACCACCCCGGCAACCCCGGCCATCCCGCATCCTTTCACGTGCGCGACGAAGGCTGGATGGGAGCCTCCTTCACCCGCAACGCCCCATACCGCCTGAGCGTGGGGGAGACCCTCACCCTGCGCTATCGCCTCATCGTGCACGGCCCCGACGCCGGCCCCCAGGCGCTGGAGGCCCACTGGGAGCGATTCGCCGCGGAGTGAGCGCGAGAGCGTATCGCATGTGCTGACTTGACATTGCGTAATACGATGGCAGTCTGAAGTAAGGCGTTCGCCGACACGGGGCCCTTCTTACATTGGTGGTTTTCGTCAATCCCGCGAAAGCTGGTATACAGAAGATTTGCGAGGTCAACGCTGCATGGACTCTGGATCCCCGCTTTCGTGATGATAACGGTGGTTGAATACCCAACGGCGCCACCATCAAATTTGAAAAGAGCGACTACTTCATACGGCGAAGGTCTCACGACCCTGCAAATTCGGGTCTGCCAACGAACGGTGTGGGTACTTGTGCCGGAGCCAGCTTGCGCCGTAAACTGCGCGCCGGCGTCACAGGCGGTTTTCGCGTGCGTTGGTGGTGGCGCGGGATGCGAAGTCCGTTTACGTGATGGCGCGCCACGGTTGTCCGGGGCGCCTTCCCGGAGAGAGATTGCGGGTTGCGAAAGCACCAGTAAGGGGTCGTGTTGGATGGAAGCGATGAGTCCGACGGCGTGGGAGGGACCGCCGCATTCCGAATTGGATCCAGTCGAATGCCGCCCGCTTTCACCGGCGCAGGAGGAAATGTTCTCCCTCAGCCTGGCCGCCGCGGAGCAGGGCAATTATATTGAACAGGTTGTCGTGCGCCTGCGCGAGCCCTTCGAAGCATCCCGCTTCATCCAGCGCTGGCGACAGCTCCTGCAATACTATTCCGTCTTGCGGACGTCGTTTCACTGGAGAGATCTCGCGGAGCCCGTCCAGCGAACCCTCCGGGAGGTCGCTCTACCTGTCCCTGAAGAGGATTGGCGTGGCTTAACCCCCGTTGAGCAGCGGTCCCGCTTGGAGGCCTTCCTGGGGGCGGACCGCGCCCGCCCCTTCGTTCTCTCTGAAGCGCCGCTGATGCGCCTCGCCATTCTTCGTCTCGGGGAACTGGAATACACAATCATATGGACGGTGCATCACCTGCTGGTCGATGGCCGTTCGATTCGTCTCCTGCTCCAGCAGGCGTTTTCCGATACCGGGTTAAGCGGCGATGAAGGGGCCCCCTTCGGCGCCTACATCGATTGGTTGCAGGGGCAGCCGGCCGCACGCGCCCGGGAATTCTGGCAGGAGCATCTGGCCGGTTGCGCCGGGCCTGATCTCATCTCGCTGCCCCGGCCGTCAAGCCCGGAAGAATCCCTTCCGCCCCGCGGATCCGTGCGGAGCCAGCTGCCCGAATCGTTGACCGGCGCAATGCGGGCCTTTGCCGCCCGCGAGGAAATAACGGTGAACGTGCTGTTGCTCGGGGCCTGGGCTCTCCTGATGCATCGTTACGCGGGTACGCCGGATCTGGTCACAGGCGCGACGAAATCCGTGCGCCATTGCCCTCCCGTGACAGAGGCCTCCATCGGACTCTATATCAACACCCTCCCGGTTCGCACCCGCGTCGATGGCGCAATCACGGTGTCCGGCTGGCTGCGCGGCCTGCGCGAACAATGGGTGGCCTTGCGGGAGGTGGAGCACGCCTCACCACGAAACGCCGGCCCGAAAGCCGCCATATCCTCCCCCGGCTTTGAAGCCTGCTTCGTCTTCGAACGCCAGTCGATCAACGACGCCATGCGCGCGCTGGGCGGAGCCTGGGAGACCCGGGAAGTCCGGTTGCTCGAACGCACCCCCGTGCCCCTGCTGCTCGCGGCCTACGGCGGCGACGCCATCACGCTGCACATCGAGTACGATGCGCGGCGCTACACGGAGACCTGCGTTGCGCGCATGCCCGGACATCTGCAAGCAATTCTCGCGTACCTGGTCGATAATCCCGCCGCCGTCATCGCGCGCGTGCCCGCGCTGCCGGAAGCCGAGCGGAAGCAACTCGTGCATGGCGGGCAGCCGTTGGGGAACCGGCTGCCGCCCGCCTGCCTTCACACCGCATTCGATCGCGCGGCGGACGACTTTCCAGACGCCACCGCGCTGGAGAGTCCCGGCTGCGTCCTGACCTACGGCGAGTGTCTTCGCCGCGCCAATGCCTTCGCCGCCCACCTCAAATCGTGCGGCGTCGGACCCGGATCGCGCACCGTCCTGTGTATGCCCCGATCCGCCGGCGCCCTGATAGCCATGCTCGGGATTCTCAAGTCGGGAAGCGCCTACGTGCCCATGGACCCGGCGAATCCCGACGCCAGGCTGAAGTACTTCATGGATGACGCGAAGCCAGACGCGATCGTAACCAGCTCGGCGAGCCGTCCCGCGCCGCCCGCGCCCGGTGTCTCCATCATCCGGTTCGAGGATGTCGCCGGCGATGAGGCGTCCGCGGAAGCCGGCCCCGCCGTGGACCCGTCGAGCACCGCCTACATTATCTATACCTCCGGCTCCACGGGCCTGCCGAAGGGGATCTGCGTCCAGCATCAAGTGGCGGCGGAGCATATTGAGACCATGCGTGCTCTCTACGGTATCGGCCCCGGCGACCGCATGCTTCACTTCGCTTCCCTGGGTTTCGACACCAGTATCGAACAGGCCTTCGTTGCGCTCGCCACCGGCGCGACCCTGGTCATCGCCGATCCCGCTCATTGTGAGCCCGCCCATTTTTCCCGCCTTCTCCAGTCCGCCCAAATCCAGGCCGCCGATCTGCCGCCGGCATTCTGGCGCCAATGGGTTGAGAGCGGTATCGCGCGTGACACGGGTGACCCTGTCTCCCCGCTGCGCGTACTGCTTGTCGGCGGAGATGTCATGCCGACCGATGTGGTAAGGCTTTGGCAACAACACCCCGCCACCGCGCCCGTGCGGCTCATCAACGCATACGGCCCAACAGAGACCGTGATGACCGCGACGTGCTTCGAGACGCCGCCCGGATTTGGCCATGGCGGCGAGTCCCGCGTGCCCATTGGCCGCCCCCTGCCCGGCACCCAGGCCTACATCGCCGATTCCAGCCAAAACCTCCTGCCCGTCGGTGTGGCCGGCGAATTGCTCCTGGGAGGGACCCGGCTCGCCGAAGGCTACCTCAATCGAGATGCCCTGACGCGGGAGCGCTTCATCCCAAATCCTTATTGCAGCGCGCCGGGTGCGCGGCTCTATCGAAGCGGCGATCGCGCGCGCCTGCTCGAGGATGGGAACATCGAGTTCCTCGGGCGCATCGACGAGCAGATTAAGATCCGCGGATTTCGGATTGAGCCTGGCGAGCTGGAAGCCCGCCTGAGGGAACATCCCGGCGTGTCCGGCGCGGTCGTGCGATGTATTGAAAGGCGGGCCGGCGACCCTGAACTCGTTGCCTATCTCGTGCCGCGTCCCCCGGGAATTGACCGGCTCGAATTGCGCCAGTACTTGCGATCGCGGGTGCCGGAATTCATGTTGCCCGCCGCCATGATGGTGCTGGACGCGCTTCCTATGGCCGTAAACGGGAAAGTGGATTACCAGGCGCTCCCGATTCCCGGCGGGGAGGATTTTGTCTTTGCGGGAGGGGAACGCGCCGAGATCCAGACACCCCTCGAGCACGCCATCGCCAACGCATGGAGCAAGGTGCTGGGGATTGCCGATATCGGCGCGCTTGACAACTTCTTCGACCTCGGTGGAAATTCCCTGACCGCGGCCCAGGTCATCGTCCGCCTGCGAGAGGAATGCGTGGGCGATATACCCCCGGGAGCACTCTTTCTGCAACCGACCATCACAGGTCTGGCCGGCCTCATCGAGCGCGCCGCCCGCCCGAATTCCGAAGCCGACCCGTGTCTCGTTCCCTTGCGGCGCGCCGCCGGCGCTCCGCTTTTCTGCGCGCTTGGGGCCGGTGGCGCCGCCTACAGCTACGGCGCGCTGACAACCCGCCTCGATCCCGCGCAGGCTGTCTACGGTTTGCAGTACTCCCACCTTCCAGACGCCGGCCTGTTCGGCACGGTGGAGGACCTTGCAGCGAGGTACCTGGCTGCCATACGCTCCGTGCAAACCGAAGGGCCCTACTACCTCGCGGGATGGTCATTCGGCGGCATCGTCGCCTATGAAATCGCACGCCAGCTTCTGGAGGCCGGAGAGGCGGTCGCATTGCTCGCGCTCATCGACTGCGAGGCGCACGGCTATACCCCGAGCGCACCGGGGAACCGGGCCGCCGCCCTGCGGCGCGAGGCGGCCCATTTCGCCAGGAGGCTCCGCATGCTCTGGAACACGCGGGACACCGTCGCCGTCTATGCCCGTGACTTCATCCGGATTGCGGCGGACGCCGCGCGCGGAAAGCGCGCGGACCAGCCCACTCTGGCCGAATACCTGGACTTCGCCCGTAGCGACATTGCCCGGGTACACGCCATGAAGCAGGCGGGCCAGGCCCCATCCGATTCCCCTGCCAGCCGGATCGGCGTCGCAAATGATCAGTTCGTGCGCACCGTGGTCGCGGGGCAGCGGGCGAACGAGCGCGCCGCCGCGCGATACACAATGCGGCCCTACCCGGGAACGATCACCTTGTTTCGAACCGCCGAGGGCCCCGGACTGACGCACGAACGCGATCCAACCCTCGGCTACCATCGGCTCGCTCCGTTCGTGGATATCCGCCATATTGAGGGCGAACACCTCATGGTCGTCCGCGATCCCTACGTGGCCGGGCTCGCGCGCCAGTTGCAGGCTTGCATCAATGCGGCCCGAGAAGCCGCGGAATGACCTGTCCCCGAGGTGAATTGATTGCAGCCGCCCGCGACACCCTTGCCGCGGACCGCTTCGCGCCCGAAATGCCCCCGGCCCGTCAGTTGTACATGAAATACGCCGTCGCGCGGCAGGCTTTGTCAATCCGGATCCGCGCCCAGTGCGCCGAGTAACCGTCCGGGAAAACGTGGTGCTGGTAGCCCTCCGCCGGTACCTCGAACGTGTCGTACCACTTCCACGTCCCGTTGCCCAGGAAATCAACTTCGATCCGGAAATCCACCGGTTCCCGGCTGTCGTGGGAAAGGTGCAGGACCTTCTTGTCGAAGCCCGTCATCAGGAAAGGGTCCGAAACCGTGTCCGCGCGGAGCTGCTGCTCCCACCACGGCCCGCCCCAGCCCTTCGGCTTGCCCATTTGCCAGAGATCGTCGATGTTCCCAAACCAGAAGCCCGATTGCGGCTGCCCCACCGCATTGTCCGTCTGGTCGCCCGCCATCACAAATAATCCCCGCCAGTAGCAGAAGTCCGGCACGATCCGCAGGTGTGTGCTGATCGGCCGGATCCCCCAGATCGCCCCCCCATACACCAGCGGGGGAAGCTCGTAGAACATGCCGTGGATGTCCATCAGGTAGCGCTCGGTCTGCGCTTCCCGGATCCGCATCCACTCCGTGTTCCACGTGTGATCGAAGGACTGGCTCGCCTTCGGCAGGAGGTAGCGGCTCCACTGGCCATTGTGCAACACCCGCAGGATCACCGAAGCCCGGTCCCAGCCCGTCGCGAAGAGCGTGTTCCCGTAGCGAGATCCCGGGCCCGGATTCTGCTTTCCAGAAACTTCCACAAACGGGTTGCGTTCCAGCACGCTCCAGTTCGTCCCGTCAAACTGCGCAAGACAGCCCGCCGCCCGCCGCCCGAGGAACTCCGGCTCCTCATACGTGTTGTTCGCCACCACCAGCCGGTCCTGCGCCGTGTGCGCCCCCTTGAAGTGCGGTTGCCCCTGGATCCCCAGCACCTCCACCAGGTTAAACAGCTCCCGCGCCTCCAGCGTCTCCAGGTCCACCTCGAAGAGCAGCCCCTCCATCGTCAGGAAATACGCCATCGTGCGCGGTTCCGAAAGGTGGCGCGCCGTCGCCGTCAACCGGTGCCCCTTCAGCGCCTCAATCGTGCGCACCGTCCCCGCAGGATCAATCACATGCGGCCCGATTATCGCCTGCTCCGTCTCCCAATGCACCATCCGGTTCGCAAAGGTCCCCGTTACCGATTCCGGGTGCTTCCGCATCGACATGTCTTCGCTGATCTCGTAAAGTCCGATACCATCCCCCTTGATATGCGCCACATAGCCCACCGCCCAGAGCTTGTTCGCCCACGGAATCAGCGCGCCGATGCCCGTCTCCGAAGTGCTCCCGACGCCATCCGCCATCACCGTAAGGTGCGGAAAAACTCCACCGATCCCCGCCGGCCCCGACACCGGAGAAGGCGAGTGCGCGCCCCCCTCCTGCGCGGCGCACGGAACAAGTAACGTGACCGCCACCAGCAGGGCGAAAGCGGCGCGTGAAGTACAAAGTTGGCTCGCGGACATGGTGGACTCCTCTCTCAAGACTGCTCTGAAATTTCAAAAGAAGCCATGGGTGCCACGTTCAAGCTCCGCGGCTCCGCCGCGAAGGCTTGAGCGTGCGAGACTCCAGTAGAGCACCTACGGTCAGGGGCCGTATTTCATCCTTAATGGGTGACGCGAAGCGTCATGAAAAGCGGAACCCCGGTTCCCTTGACCATACGGCAACGCGACCAGAGCCTGCAACCACCGCAAAAGTAGGCTGAAAGTCCGCCGCAGGCGGAATAGCCGTCCCGGCTGTCCAGGCGCCGAAGGCGCAACTACCCGACAGCCATCCCTGCTTCACCGCATGGCGCCCCATTCGAATCAGCGCTCCAGGAGTGCATCCCTCCCTCGGCTTGGAGTATCCTTCCAAGCGCGACTCGACCGCCGGCGTTCGGGCGACGCTGCCCAAAATCGACACGCACTGGACCTTCTTCCGGAGACCGGCCCGCCTGATTCTGGACTGTAACTGTTTATGACCCCAAGATTTAAGCTATACACGCTACTCGCCGTGGCGCTCGCCTACGCAATCCTGCGCTATCCCGTCCTGGGAGATACCCCCTGGGCGAACGTACCGCTTTTCGTGCTCAACAAGGCCCTTTCCTGGGCGGGCCTCGTCGTCTTCGGCATGTCGCTCGTCTCGCGCGAGAAAGCCCTGCGCCGCTACTACGGCGTCCGCGCCACCGCGCTACTGGCCGTTCACATCCTGCTGTCACTCCTCGTCCTCAATCCCGCCTACTTCCCCAGATTCTACGCCGAAACCGGTCGATTAACCGCCACAGCCGAGCTCTCAATGCTTGCGGGCGTCCTGGGAGCCACCCTCCTCGGTGGCCTCTTCTACCTCAACGGGCAGGGTCAGAAGGCCGCCGGGCGTTCGCTCCGCGCCGGATGGGGCCGCGCCATACTCTGGTGCGGCGCCCTGCACGTTGCGGCCATGGGATACGCCGTCTGGTTGGCGCCCGAAACGTGGCCCGGCTACCTGCCGCCCATCTCCCTCCTGTCCCTCGTCGCCGCGGCCTGGTATCTGCACCGCCGAAGCCGCCAGGCCGCCTGACAGCCGTCGAAAGCCGACCCTGTACCGGGGCAATTCCAGCCCGTGCAATTTCGCGTAAAGCATGCTATACTTTAGCGTTGCGTGGGGCGGTGTAGGGAATGCGCCAGTCGTTTGCGCGTGTCGCCAGCGGCCCCGATCTTGCATTTGTCGCGCAAAGTGCGAAAAGTGACGCGGCAGACAACTGATCTTGGCGCCCCGCCTGAAGTTGTGCTAGACTGGCCCCGCATTTGCCCGGGATCGCGTCGGCGATCCGCCGTTGAGCTCGTTGCCCGGAGTACGTCGGACGTGTGGTATGATAAAATCGACATAGGCCGAATTACACGGTGGCAGCCGCTACAAACTGGCCCCTGGTCGCAATGGGTTGAGTGATTTGACCGCCCGCTTGCTCCATAAGGACTTATGAATGTCTTCCTGTCACCGTAATTCGGTTTCGTTCCTGTTTCCGCTTCAGGCAGCGCGACGTCTCGCCTGGGCGTTGGTCTGGGGCGCGCTGGCCTCGCCGGCCCTGGCGTTCTCGCTATCGGCGGGACTGCTCCCCGCGATCGCCCTGGCCTCTGGCGAGGAAAAAGCCACCACCGGCGTGGCGTCGCCCGCGCCCGCCGTCACCTTCGCGGGCATTTCTCCCGCCAATTCCACGCCGCCCGACAGCCACGGCGCCGTCGGCCCCAACCACGTTATGACCCAGATCAATGGGCAGTCCGTGATCCGCGATCGCGCCGGCAACCTGCTGAGCAGCGTGGGCCTCACAAGCTTCTGGTCGAGCCTCGGCGTCAGCGATGTCTTCGATCCCAAGGTGCTCTACGACGTCCACAGCAACCGCTTCATCGCCGTGGCCTGCGCGCAGCGCCGCTCCTCCGCCTCGGGCATGCTCTTCGGCGTATCCGCCACCGGCGACCCCACCGGAGCCTGGCATCTCTGGCTGCTCGACGCCGACCCCGCCAACGTAAACTGGGTTGACTTCCCGAGCATCGGGTTGACCGCCAACCGGATCACGTTCACCGGCAATTTGTTCAGCGTCTCCGGGGACCAGTTCGGCGGCGTCAACATCTGGACCATCGATAAGGCGAGCGCCCTCGACGGCGGCGGCATCACCATGCAGCTGATGAAGGTGACCAACGCGGGCGGCACCCTCGTCCCCGCCTACACGCACGACGCGGCCCAGTCCACGCAATACATCGTTCGCACAGGCACCTCTAACCTCTTCGGCACGGGGCGCCTACAGGTCTACCAGATCACCGGAAGCATTGGCTCGCTCACATTCAGCCAGATCCCATTCGCCTCCATCGGCCCCCCGTGGAGCATTTCGCTGCCCAACGCCAAGCAGCTCGGAACCACCGCGACCATCGAGACCAACGACGACCGCCTGATGAACGCGGTTGTGCGCAATGGACGCCTCTGGACAACGCACACCATCGGCTTCAACACCACCACGCGCGACCACACCGCCGTGCAATGGTGGGAAATCAGCCCGGCCGACGGCAGCGTCATTCAGACCGGCCTTATCGAAGATGTGGACGCCTCCGGCGTTTTCAATCCTTCCACGGGCAGGTTTTACTATTTCCCATCCGTGGCCGTGAACAGCGCCAACGATGTGCTCATCGGCTTCACCGGTTCCGGCGCGCTGGAGTACCCCTCCTGCTACTACGCCTTCCGGCCCAGCACGGCGGCCCCCGGCCTCTTCAACGACCCGTTCAAGTACAAGGCGGGCCTGGGGACCTACAGCGGCCCCCGGTGGGGCGACTACAGCCGGGCCGTCGTCGATCCGGTGGACGACACCTCCTTCTGGACCGTGCAGCAATACACCATCGGCGGAAACCAAACCGCAAACTTCTGGGCAAAAGTCGGCACGGCGGGAAGCGGCGGCGGCGACACCACCCCCCCGTCGGTAAGCGGAGCCACCGCGACATCGAGCACCGCCGTGCGGATTACCTTCAGCGAGGCCATGCAGAACAACGCCGCACTGGTCAATCCGGCGAATTACACGTTTAACGGCGGGCTTACGGCGTCCGCGGTAACGCGCCTGAACACCACCCAGGTGTCCGTCAGCGTCAATGAAATGCGAAACGGACAGAACTACACCGCCACCGTCAGCACCAGCGGGCCGTCGGACAGCGCCGGGAACACGGTCAGCGGCTCCGCAAACACCGCCGCCTTTACCGGTATCGGCGTGGCGCCAACCGCGACCATCACCCTTTCCAATCCTAATCCAACCAACCTCGACACCGTCGCCTTCGGCGTGGCGTTCAGCGAAAGTGTGGGCACAACCTTCACCGCCGCCGACGTTTCGGCCTCCGGCACCCTCGCCTCCGGAGCCGCCATCGCCGTCACCGGCGGCCCCATAAACTTCTCCGTACAAGTCACGCCGAGCAACCCCGCGGCGAACGGCACGCTGGGCATCAACATCGGCACCGGCATCACCGACCTGGCCGGCAATACCTTCGCCGGGGCCTCGTCGCCCGCCAGCTACACCCTGGACAATACGCCGCCCACCATCGGCGTAAACACGCTGGTAACGAGAGATTCCCGACCGCCGCTCACCGGAACGGTAAACGATACGGCGGCGCAGATCCGTATCGACGTCGGCGGCCAGAACAATCTCGTCGCCACCAACAATGGCAACGGCACGTGGACCCTTCCCGACAACGCCATTAACCCCGCACTGGCCGACGGCCTGTACAATGTCGTCGCCCGCGCCACCGACACCGCCGGTAACACCGGAACCGACACCACCACCGGCGAGTTGAGGATCGACACCGTTCCGCCCGCCGTTACGGTCAATACCCTCGTGACGGCCAACAATCGCCCCCAGCTGAGCGGCACGGTAAGCGAGACCGGAGCCGTTGTTACCGTCACCGTCAGCGGCCAGACCAACATGGCCACGAACAACGGCAACGGAACCTGGACCCTCCCCGCTAACGTGTTGACGGCGCTCCCAGATAATGTCTACTCCGTCACCGCCACCGCCACCGACGCCGCCGGAAATACGGGTACGGACCCCACCAGCAACGAACTTACCATCGATACGACCGGCCCCACCGTCACCGTGAACACGCTGGCGACCAGAAACACGCGCCCCGCGCTCTCCGGCACAATCAACGACAACACCGCAACCGTCTCCGTGGCCGTCGGCGGGCAGACCCGCAGCGCCACGAACAATGGCAATGGCACGTGGACCCTCCCCGCGGGCGCCATCAATCCCGGACTCGCCGACGGGACATACAACGTCGTTGTCACCGGAACCGACATTGTCGGCAATACCGGCACGGACAACACATCCGGCGAGCTCAGAATTGACACCACGCTGAACGTTACCGTCAATTCGCTCACCACCAGCGATACCACGCCCCCCCTGTCGGGGACCATCGACGACAACACGGCGACGCTCACCGTCACCGTCAACGGAAATACCTACCCGGGCACAAACAACGGCAACGGCACGTGGACCCTCCCGGACAACACCATCAGCCCGCCCCTCGCCAACGGCACGTACGACGTGGCCGTGTCGGCTATTGACTCCCTCGGAAACACCGCGACGGATGCAACAACCAACGAATTGATCATCGACGCGACCGCGCCCGTTATCACGGTGAACAGCCTTATTACCTCGGACAATCGCCCGCCACTCAGCGGGACGGTCAGCACCCCGGCCGCGGTCATTACCGTCGATGTGGGCGGCCAGACCGGACTTCCCGCAATCAACAACGGGAACGGAACCTGGACCCTCCCGGACAACACCATCAACCCGGGCCTCGCGGACGGCGTATACAACGTCGTCGCGCGCGCCACCGCCGGGGGAACCGGCACCGACAACACCACCAACGAACTGACCATCGATACCATCGCGCCTGTCACGTCGGTCAACAGCCGCGTGACGAACAATCAACGACCCGCCTTGAGTGGCTCCGTAAACGAGCCGGGCGCGGCCATCACCATCAACGTGGGCGGGCAAACCGGCCTCCCCGCGACGAACAGTGGGTCCGGAGCGTGGTCCCTGGCGGCCGGCGTCATCAATCCTCCCCTTGCCCAGGGTACCTACGCCGTCACCGTAAACGCCACGGATCCGGCCGGCAACACCAACAATAACACCGTGGCCGGCGCCCTGGTAATCGACCTCACCGCGCCCGTCATTACCGTCGCGCCGCTCGTTACCCGAGACACCACGCCGCCGCTCACCGGAACCATCAATGACAACGCCGCCACCATCCGGATCGATGTCGCGGGCCAAACCAATCTGGCCGCCATCAATCACGGCAATGGCGCGTGGACCCTTCCGGACAACACCCTGGCCCCCCTGGCCGAGGGGACCTACAGCGTCACGGCGCGCGCCACCGACCAGGCCGGCAATGTGGGTACGGATAGCTCCAGCAACGAGCTGACAATCGACATCACGCCCCCCGCCGTTACGGTGACCCCGCTGGCCACGGCAAACAACCGCCCGGCGCTCGCGGGCACGGTGGACGACCCGGCCGCCTCCATATCGATTTCCGTCGCGGGCCAGACGCACGCCGCGACGAACAACGGCGACGGAACCTGGACCCTCCCGGCCAATATCCTTTCCGCGCTCGCCGACGGCGAGTACAACGTGGTCGCCACCGCCACAGACCTCCTGGGCAACGCCGCGGACGACAATACCACCAACGAACTCCGGATCGATACCACGCCGCCGGCCGTTACCGTTGCGCCGCTTCTGACCTCGCTGGCCTCGCCCGGCCTCGGCGGATCCGTGGACGATATATTCGCCCAGGTGACCGTGACCGTGAACGGACAGACCCGCAATGCCGCGAACCTCGGCAACGGTACCTGGGCGCTCGCATCCGGGCAGCTCGACCCGCTCGCAAGCGGCGTGTATGACGTCGCCGTCACCGCGGCCGATCTTGTCGGCAACACGGCCAGCGATACAACCCAGGACGAATTGACCGTCGATCTCGATCCGCCCGTTATTACAGTGGACCAACTCATTACGAACGATCCAAGCCCGCCCCTGTCCGGTACGATCGACGACCCCGAAGCCACTATCATGATCACCGTCGAGGGGCAGACACTCCCCGCTGCGAACGTGGGCGACGGCACGTGGACCATCGCGGACAATGCCCTCGCGCCGCTACCGGATGGAGCCTACAATGTCCTCGCCGTGGCCACGGACGCCGCCGGTAACGTCGGCGCCGATCCAACCCTCGCGGACGACCTCTTCATCGTAACCGACGCGCCCGAAATCTCCGTGATACCGCTTGTAACAAGCGACACGACCCCACAAATCAACGGCTACGTGAGCCAGGTAAACTCCTCCATCTCCGTAACCATCGCCGGCCAGACCCACAATGCGATCAACAACGGCGACGGCACCTGGACGCTGCCCGACAACACCCTGGCGCCGCTGCCCGAGGGCCTGTACGATGTCGAGGCCCTCGTAACCGACCTCCTCGGCAACTCCCGCGTGGACGCCACCGACGCCGAACTGACCATCGATCTGAACGCCCCCGCGATCACCGTCAACCCGCTCACCTCACGCAGCCGGACCCCCGCCCTGAGCGGAACGGTAAGCGACCCCGCCGCCCCCGTTCGGATTACCGTCGCCGGCCAGACTCACGGCGCCGCCAACAACGGTGACGGCACGTGGGCGCTCCCCGCAAACACCCTCGCGCCGCTTGCCGACGGGGTCTACGACGTAATCGCCGTCGCCGAGGGATCCGTGAGCGCCACGGACGCCACCGTCAACGAACTCGTGATCGACACCGTGGGGCCATCGCTGGTCATTAGCGGGCCGAACGTCCCCGAAACGCAGGTCGGGCCCGTCAGCTTCAACCTGCACTATGGCCCCGACGCGCAGGTCGGCCTGCTGCTGAGCCATGTCAGCACCTTCTCGCTACTCGACCAGAATGTCACCGTCTTCACGCCCGGCGAGGGCAACGTCCAGAAGACCTTCCCCATTTCTACCGCGACCGCAAGCGGCGTCGTCAGCATTTCCGGAACCGGAGACGCCGTACGCACGGTTACGGTCTCCGAACTTACCGGCGACGGCTATCTCGGCGTGGCGGTCATCGGAGGCAGCGCCGTGGATGCCGCCGGCAATCCCGCTCCAAGCGCCATCTCCACGGATTTGGTCCGCGTGGACAACACCGCTCCGCGCGTCCAGAGCGCCAGCGTGGCCAACCTGGGCATCCTGACCATCACCTTTGACGAGCCCATGGGCGAAAGCGCGCTCGACCCGTCAAACTACACCATCTCCGGCTCGGGACAGGGCTCCCTCGCGCCCCAACCCGACCTCGTCGTCCAGATGTCCCCGGTCAGATACCGGTTGGTGTGGAGCATCGGATCGTCCGTAAACGGCGGAGAAATCACCATCACCGTCCTCAATGCAACCGACACGGTGGGCAATCTGATTGGCGCGCAAAACACCGCGACTGTCCTGGTGGAAGGCGTTGGCGTGGCGCCGGAAGTAACCGGCGTCGAAGTGCTCGGGGCGCGATCCGTCGCCGTGCGTTTCAGCGAACCGATCGACGTCGGCGCGCTGCAAGCGGCCAACTACACGTTAAGCGGCTCTGGCCGTGGCACACTGGCCGAAAATCCCACCAGCGTTTCCGCGCTTCCCGTGAGCGACCCGGAAAACCCCGAGGTGACCTTCCCCGAGAATCGAAACGGATATCGCCTCACGTGGAGCGCCGGTGAAATGCGCCAGGGCGGCGATATCACCATAACGGTCGCCAACGTCCTCGACGGAAGCGGCGATGCCGTCGGCGCACAAAACAGCGGAACCGACCCCGGCGCGGGCATCGGCATCGCGCCAACGGTAAGCGCTTTGAGCGTCCCCACCGGCCTGTCCGTCCTCGTGGAATTCAGCGAGCCCATGGGCGGCGGCGCGCTGGATGCGGCCAACTACGCGATCAGCGGGGAGGGCCGCGGAACGCTCGCACTGAATCCGGACTCCGTGTCTCTCGACGGGCCCGGCCGCTATCTCCTCGCCTGGAACGCGGGCGAAATGGTAAACGGGCGCGATATCACCGTCACCGCCGCAAACGTCCTGGACGAAGCCGGCAACCTGCTCGGCATGCCCGACAGCGCCACCGCCGCGCGCGCCGGGCGCGATGGCCTCATCGCCATTTCCATTCCCGCCCGCCTCGACGCGACGCTGTACGAGGACGGCGCGGGCGCTATCGCCAGCGGCGCGGGCGCTTCCCTGCTGGCTGGCCGAAACGCCGATGGCGAAATTCGCCGCGCCCTGATTCACTTCGATGTCGCCGGCAATATTCCCGCCGGCTCCATCGTGCAGGCGGCGGAACTGACGCTGCACAGCGATGGATCCGCCGGTGACGCGAACAGCCGCACCGTGGATCTGCTGCTTGCGGCGGCATCCTGGTCGGAAGGCGATTCGGATGCCGGCGATGACTTCCTGACCGGCGCCCCCGCCGCCCCCGGAGACGCCACCTGGATTCACCGCGAGTTCGACACTGCGGCCTGGGCAAATCCCGGCGGCGATTTCGCCCCCGGCCCGCGTGCAACCCTCGCCGTGGCCGGCGCGGGCGCGTGGACTTGGGAGTCTCCCGAGATGCTCGCCGATGTACAACAATGGCTGGACGATCCCGACGCCAATTTCGGATGGCTGCTTCGCGGCGATGAGAGCGTTCCCGGAACCGTCAAGCACTTCTTCAGCGATGAACACGGCGAATTGGCCCAGCGCCCCGCGCTCGACATCATCTATTCGCTGAATGGCGGCCCGGGCGGGCCCGTGCTCGGAACCATCGGCGATCAGGACGTTGACGAGGGCGATACGCTCGCGCTCGACCTCACCGCCGTTGACACCGGCGATAACCCGCTCGCGATTACCGCCGTGCTGGCCAGCCTGCCCGCCGGCCACAACGCCACGCTCGAAGACCGGGGGGACGGTACGGCCGCCTTCACCTGGACGCCGGCATTCGTCGATTCGGGAACCTACGTGGTCACCTTCATTGCGACCCAGCAGGGCGTTGCGGATCCCCTGAGCGCCTCCGAGACCATCGTTATAAACGTGCGCGAATTCAACCAGCCCCCCGTCTTCGAAGACCCCGGTGTGCAGTTCGCAACCGAAGGCAGTCTGTTTACCTTCGACCCCGTCCTGAACGATGGGGACGCCGGTGACACGCATTCCTATTCCCTGGTTGTCTCCAAGGGTGACGCCGAAGTCGACCCCGCAACCGGGCGTCTCACCTGGACCCCGGGATTCAGTGACGCCGGCGACCATACCATACGGATCCGCGCCGTGGACAGCGGAATACCGCCTCGCGACGCCCTCCTCGAACTGCAAATTAACGTGGTGGACGCAAACGGGCCGCCGGCCATCGCCCCCATTGGCGATCAGGTCGTCGTCGAACGCGAAACCCTGTCCTTCCTCGTCCAGGCGACCGATCCGGACCTCGCCGACACCCTCGCGTTCGCCCTCGAAGGGGCGCGGGCCGGAAGTAGTATTGACCCCGTGTCCGGGGTGTTCACCTGGACGCCCACGATCATTGATGCCGGCGAATATGACGTCACCTTCGTGGTCACCGACAACGGCGATCCCGCCTTGAGCGCGCGCCAGACCATCCGGATCACCGTCCTCGACGCCAACCAGCAGCCCACGGATATCCGCCTCACGCCATCGAACATTGCCGAGAATCAGCCCGCCGGAACCGTCGTCGGCGTGCTTACGACCGTCGACCCCGATGTCGCCGACCAGCACACCTACACATTTGCCGAAGGGCCGGGCGACAGCGGAAACCAGCATTTCGTAATCCAGGGCAATGAGCTCAGGTCGGCTACATCGTTCAACTTCGAGGCGCAATCCAGCTACAGCATTCGCATACGGACCTTCGATGGCAAAGATGGGGCCTTCACGCGCGCCCTTACCGTGAGCATCACCAATGCCAACGACCCCCCGGAGGCCATCTTGCTTTCGAACACGACCGTCGATGAAAACGTCCCGCCCGGGACCGTGGTCGGCGCCCTCCGCACCATCGACGAAGACCGGTCCAATGTGCATCTCTACAGTCTCGTGGCAGGCGAAGGCGACACCGACAACTCGCTCTTCGCCATCAGCGGCGACAACCTCGTCACCGCCGGGCCCATCGATTTCGAGACAAAGAGCAGCCTCAGCGTTCGAATTCGCAGCACCGACCCGGCCGGAGCCTTTGTCGAAGCCGTCTTCACCATCGCCGTGAACGATCTCAACGATACGCCGGAAAGTATCAGCCTGAGCAACGCGACCGTCCTGGAGAATCAGCCCGCCGGCACACTGGTCGGCGAGTTCATGGCGGGCGATGCCGACGGCGATTCCCACACCTACACGCTGGTTTCCGGAGAGGGCGCCGCCGACAACGACCGCTTCCAGATCGAGGGCAACGAGCTCTTGACCGCCGTCCCGCTGGACTTCGAGCGGGCCCGCTTCCGGAGCATCCGGGTTCGCGCCAGCGACGGCCGGAACGTGAGCTTCGAGATGGTCTTCGAGATCGAGGTCCTGGATGCGAACGATCCCCCCACCGACATCGTACTCAGCGCCTCCGCGATCCTGGGCAACGTGCCCGCCGGCACAAAGATCGCCGATATCCGGACCATCGACCAGGACCTGGATGACGCCCATGTCTACAGCCTTGTCGCCGGAGAAGGCGGGCAGAACAACAGCCGTTTCCAGATTGATGGAAGTGCGCTCGTCGCGCGCCAACGCGTAAACTTCGATTCAAATGCCCAGTTCAACATCCGGATCCGCACCACGGATCGCGGCGGAGCCACATTCGAGAAGCCCTTCATACTCACAAACGATGACGTCGACGGCGACGGCCTTTCCGATGCCTGGGAACTGGCCAACTTCGGCAATCTGGCGGCCGGCCCCGAGGAAGACGCCGATGGCGACGGCCTGACCAACGCGCAAGAGTTCGAATTCGGCACGGATCCGCTCAATCCCGATACCGACGGCGACGGATTCTCGGACGCCGAGGAAATAGCGCTCGGAACCGACCCCCTGGATCCAAACGATGCGCCCGCATCGCTGCGCGTAACCCCGCAATCGGCCTCGGCGCCGCGCTCCGGCGGCACGGTAACCCTGCGCGTCGAAAACCGGGGCAAGGCCGGAATGAACTGGCGGGCGGTCCCCGTCGCGGGGGACTTCATCGAGATTCTTTCCGGGTCCAGTGGCGTCGATCGCGGCGAAATTCGCGTCTCGGTCGCCCCCAACGCCGCGCCAACCGCGCGCGCCGCGGCGGTTCGTGTCTCCGCGCCCGGTACCGCGGGCAGCCCGCTGGAGGTCGAGATCGTTCAGGATCCCTGCGTGGCGCCTCCCGCGCCTACCGGCGTCCGCGCAACCAACGGAACCGTTCCCGGCCTCGTGCGAATCACGTGGAGCCCCGTACCCGACGCCGAGCGCTACATGATCTATCGCGGCCTCGAAAACGATCCGGCTCGCGCCGTTCTCCTCGCCACGGTGACCGGCTCCGCCTATACCGACCGGAACGCCCCGGCCCTCCGGGACAAACAGGCCGGAGGAGACGCCGGTTGCGCCCTGCTGCCCGAGCCCGAGCCCGCCGCCAGCGCATACCTCTACTGGGTGCGCGCATCCAGCGCCTGCGGGACCAGCGCCTTCAGCGTCCCCGATGACGGCTTCCCCGGCCCGGGCGCTCCACCGGCGCGCGAAATCTTCGAGCCCGTGCTTCCAACCTTCGAAACCGAAGATCGGACCCTCACCGCGCGCGAAGACTCCGTGCTGGCAATCCGGTTGCGCCGGGACACCGCGATCGATCCCGCCTCCATCCAGGGGCTCGTCGAGTTTGCCGGCGGTTCCAGCGACAGCGTCGCCTGGCAGGCGATCGATGCCGCCGGACTCCGGGATGGCTGGGCCGTGTACCGCCCGGAACCCGGCCAGTTCACGCCGGGAGACAGCGTGACATTCACCGTCGTCGCGTCCACCGTCGCCGGCGAGGCGATCGGGCCCCTCAGCTACAGCTTCGATATCGAGACCGAAGCCGAGTTCCTGGGCAGGATCGCGGCCAGCGCGGAACCGCTCTACCAGCCCGGCTACACCGAGTTCGATGCGAGCGCGCTCGATCTCGCGCGCGAAGACAACAGCCAGGTCAACGTCTATACCGCCGCGCCGGATGGCCTCCCAAGCGCCCCCCCCGGCGCGATCGGCCCCGTATACGCCATCGTGCCCGATGAGCTCTACCAGAGGCCCCAGCGCGTGTGGATTCCGCTCGAAGGCGATCTGCAAGCCACCGACGTCTCCGTACAGTACTACTTCGCGGACAAGTCCGGCGAGGCGAGCGGTTGGCAACCCGCGGGCGCCATCCGCGGATGGACCGTCCCGGACACCTTTGTAGCGCTGGAACTGGACGGCGTCCGCTATGTCGGCTTCGTCGTGCGGCACGGCGGCCTGATCCAGATCAGCACCGCCGCCCTCCGCTCCATGAAGCCCGCCCAGGCCGCCATGCTTCCGCTCGAGGATTTGGTGCGGTCGCACGGAGGAAACGGAATCGTTATCCTCGGATTGCTCGGAGCCCTCTGCCTGCACGCCATGCGCCGGCGGCGATACATCGCCCCCTGACGGGTTGCGGACGGAATTCGGATCGCCGCGCCGGTACCCGCCGGCGCGGCGGAGGCTTGCCCAGATGATAGAGTTCAAGTGCCCCCACTGCGGGAAAGCACTGCACCTGCGCGACGAGTACGCCGGGCGGGATGGCTGGTGCCGCGTCTGCCGGAAGATGGTCATCGTGCCCGGCTCCGGCGAAGTCGCCCGCGTGGAGGACCTCCCGCCCGAAATCGGCTACCCCCGCCTCCAGCGCCTCCTGCAATACGCCGCGGGCAAGGCCGAGGACGCGCGCGCCCTTCGCCTCGACTGGGATCGAGAAAAGCGCCGCCTCGAAGATATCGAAGCCGAAATGAAACATGCGCGCGACGCCCTGGCGGCGGAAGTCCGGCGAGCCGAGACGATGCGCGCCCAACTGGACGCCCTCCAGCGCGATCGAGACGCCCTGCAGCACGATTACGACGCCCTGCAGCGCGATCGCGATGACGCCGTCGCGCGCGCCAAAGATCTCGAATCGGCGCTGCGCGAGCGCTCGGAAAACGTCGCCAGCGGCGATCCGGGCGCCGAAACGCTCCAGCGCGAACTGGACCGCGAGCGGCAGGCCCGGGAGGAGGCGGAAGCGCGCCTGGACGAGAGGGACCGGCGGATCGGCGATCAGGATGCCGCGATCCAGCGGCTCGAATCATTCGAAAACGAGGCCCGCCTCAAACGCGTCGAACTGGAATCCGCGCTGGACGCGTCGCGCGCCGCCCTCGAACTTGCGGACGCGGATCGCGCGCGCCTCCTCCGCGAAATTGCCGATCTCGAAGCCGCCGCCGGCGAGCAGGCGGATCAGCTGCGCCAGGAAGTGGCCGCCTTGGAAGTCGCCCTCGCCGCAGCCCGCGCCGCCCTCTCCGAGGACGAACAAGCCCAGCGGAAGCGCGTCGCCGACCGCGACGCAACCATCGCCATGCTGCGCGCGGAGCTCGGGGAGACCCGCGCCGCGGCCGCCGCCGATCGCGAAACCCGCTCCGGTTATGCGGCCGATCTTGAAGCCGAAATCATGAACCTGAATGAAATCCTCGCCGGCCGCGGGACCGATGATCGCGAGGCCGAAGCCCTCCGAAAACGGATCGCCGATCAGAACGCGGAATTGGACCAGCTCCGCGCCAGGGTGAGCGAATTGGAACTACAGGCCACGGATTGGGCCGACGCCCTTGAACCCGGCGGCGCGGAAGTGGATGTCATCCTGCTGGATCCCGATTCCCCGCCCGCCTTTCAAAGCGCCCCGGAAGACCCCGCTCCCGGCGCCCCCACGGCAGCCGACCCGCGCCGCGCGCGCGAACAAAAGGACATGATGGAGGCCCTTTCGGATTTCCTGAACAAGTAGGTTACAATAGGAAGTGCGCGCCTTGAGCTCGCGCCCGGACACTCGTCCGAGCCCGCAGCCCGCGGCGACCAACATGGGGCCTTAAATGCGCAAACTCTTCATAACCTGCGACTGCGGCCAGCAGATGCAAGTGCCGCGCTCCGCCATCGGAAAGATGGGGCAGTGCCCCTCCTGCGGCCAGCGGATCCCCATCAATCGCGATACCACCTCCCGCGCACCCCAGGCCCGACCCTCCATCGAAGGCATGACGCGAAACCGATGGGGTGGGGGAGCCCGCCCCTCTCTCGACGCAAAACAGCGCTTCGGCCGCGCCGTCGATCTCTACTGCGCCGGACATTTCGGCGAAGCCCTGGCCATCTTCGACGCCCTCAAAGCCGAATTCCCCGATAGCGCCGAGATCGATCGCGCCCGCAGGCAATGCATCGAAGCCCGAAACCGCGACCCCATCCAGTTGCCCGGCCCCGCGGGCGGACCCATCGCGGGCGATGAGTTCGACGGCGAGACCATACGCGCCCTCCGGCGCATCGCCGTGGAAAAAATGCTACACGGCTCCACCGACGCCGTCCAGATACAGGCCGCCGAACTGGTCGCGCGCCTCGCCGGCGTCTACAATGGCCCCGAGCAGCAAGACTCGGATTCCGCAACCGGAGCCGCCGCGCAGCGGGATGCCGGTTCCAACGGCCACGCGCGCGATCGGATCCACGGCGGCGGCGCGGATGCGCCCGCGGATCAGCCCGACTCGCGGCAGGCCGCGGACGAGGCCCCGGAGTCCTGATTTCCCGCATCCGCCAGCCCCGCGCCGGCGCGGGCCAACCGGAGTGTACAACCCGTGCGTAATTTCCTGGCCACCCTCATTTCCGCGCTGTTCCTCGCGCAGACGCCCCTCGTACACGCCGCGCCCGATCAGGCGCTCCCCGAGCATGCCGGCGCCCATCCCGTTTCTTCCCCGGAGTACAGCGGTATAGACCAGATCCTCGTCCTCTCCAGCTCCTGGGTGATTGTCGTCACCTCCACCATGCCGGAACTCATGGACGAAATCGACCGCCTCGCCCACGGCCAGTTCTACCGCTCGCTCGACGTCTGGAAAAAAAGCCAGCAGGAAGGCCGCCTCGACTGGAATACCCGCAAGGCCATTTCCGCCCTGCGCGACGACTACATCACCCAGGCCCGGGAAAACGTCGGCGAACGCGCCCTCAAATCCCCCGAGACCTACACCATTCAAAGCCCCGGCGATCCCGCCTACGCGGATCCCGTCGCCCCGGCGGAAGTGGGGTACACGCTCGTCGGACTCGGCGCGGGCCGCCACACCGGCGGCCACGAAATCGACTACGCCCACTATGCCTACCTGCGCCTCCCTTCGCCCATGAAGCCCGGGCAGCGCTACACCTTCACCGCCATGGGCGACAAGCAAGCCACATTGCACTACGACGAGAGCCATACCGTCTCTCGCGCCATCAAGGTCAACCAGATCGGCTACCTCAGCACCGCCCCGCGAAAATTCGCCTACCTCGGCGCGCACATCTACGGCGTGGGCCCGCTCGACTGCGCCCCCTATACCCGCTTCGAGGTCGTCAACGCGGACACCGGCGACGTCGCCCTGCGCGGGGAGGTCCAATTGCGCGACCGGAGCGCCCGTATCGCCTCCGAAGGCGCGAAGTCCGGCGACGAACCCCCGCCCCTCATCAATGGCGAAGACGTTTACGAGCTCGACCTGACCGGACTCCGCGAAACCTGCGACTTCTTCATCCGGGTGCCCGGCATGGGCCGCTCCTGGCCCTTCCGCCACGCGCCCGATGTCTACGCGCCGGTTTTCAAGACCGCCGCCCGCGCCCTCTACCACCAGCGCTGCGGCGTCGCCTGCGAAGCCCCCTACACCGGCTGGACGCGCCCCCAATGCCACACCGCCCCCGTCTACGAATCGGATCTCATCGCCTTCGGCCTCGGCGAGTTCAACCCGCCCGAAAACTACAACGTCTTCGATATCGTCGGTGGCTCCATCGACAAGTCCCGAATGACCGAAAACGTCCGCGGCGGCTGGCACGACGCCGCCGACTGGGATCGCCGAAACCAGCACTACACCGTCGTCTTCGATCTCCTCTACGCCTACGAGCTCGCGCCCGAAAACTTTACCGACGGCCAGCTCACTATCCCCGAGTCCGGCAATGGCGTCCCCGACATCCTCGACGAAGCCGCGTTCGGCCTCGAAGTCTGGGCCCGCAGCATGACCCCGGAGGGCGGCGTCTCCGGCTACGTCGAAACCCACACCCATCCGCGCCTCAACGACGATGTCGACTACGCATTCTCCCGCCGCACCCGATGGGATTCCCTGCTCTTCGCCGCCGCCGCCGCCCAGCTCGCCCAGCATCTCAAAAACTTCGACGGCAGCGAAAGCGAACGCTGGGAAGCCCTCGCAAAACGCGCCTGGGCCTTCGGCAGCGACCCCGCAAACAGCCTCGGGCAGGTCGAGATTGCCGCGCGGCGCAATCGGGGATCCGGCGAACCCTATACCCTCACCTGGGAAGAAAAAGAAAACTACGTCACGCCCTACCGCCTCCACGCGCGTATTCGCATGCACCGCCTCACCGGCGACAAGAGCTACCTGGAAGGCCTCTCCGATGACATGCGCGGCTTCCCCCGGCCCTACCAGTGGCCGCGTACGCTTAAAGACTACTGGCCCTGGTTCAGCTACGCCCTGGCCGGCGCCGATTCCGTACTCCCCGATTTCCAGCGAAAGCGCATCCTCCGCGAGCACCTCATCGCGCCCGCCGAGGACCTGCTCGCCCACCTCGACAAGATCCCCTACCGCCGCACCTGGCCCCGAAACCAGGCCGGCTTTATGGGCTGGGGAAACACCGACATGACCAACGCAGGGCGCGCCCTCCTTATCGCCCACGACCTCACCGGAGACGCCCGATTCCGGGACGCCGCCATCCTCAATTTCGATTTCATGCTCGGGGCCAACCCCATGGGCATGTCCTGGACCACCGGCCTCGGCTACGTTTACCCCACCGACATCCAGCACGAGATCAGCCAGAAAGACGGCATCCCCGATCCCGTCCCCGGCATCACCATCTACGGCGTCACCGGCGGAATGTTTCGCGACCTGCGGGAAACCGTCTGGAAGTCGCCCGGCGGCGCCGCGTCCCCGAATCCCGTCGTGTTCGATTCGCCCGAAGTTCCCCTCTGGCGCCGCTGGTCCTGCCACCCGCACCTGAACGTGGGCCAATGCGAATTCACCATCCAGGAAACCATCAGCTCCACCATCTTCTGCGCCGCCATGCTCATCGATCCCGAGGTCCCCGCAACCGCCGAGGCAACCCCGCGCGCGCCCCGCCCCGCCGAGGCCCTCTATGGCCGCTGGTATCTCCCATAACCCGCCGCAAGGCGCAAATGTAGGATAGCCGTCCCGGCTGTCCACCGCGCCGCAAGGCGCAAAGGATCGCGGACATTCCTGTCCGCGACAAAGCGAGCCCACCTCCAAAAGCTCCCCTGACCCCACCAAAACCACCTCGAAAAGAAAGTGGCACAGCCGTCCCCGCCTCACCCAACGCGCGCGCAGAACACAGTACGCGCAATGCCAACCCCATCACCCAAAGCTACAACAGAAGCGTGGACCAATGGGAGCGCGGGCGGCCCGCCCGCAACGCGCCGGAAGGCGCAAAGGATCGCGGGCATTCCTGCCGGCGGCAAAGCCCCCTTCGACTTCCGACGGGCACGCAACGCTGGAATCGGGCCAAGTCCGCAAAAAGCAGGCTGAAAGTCCGCCGCAGGCGGAATAACCGTCCCGGCTGTCCGGCTGTCCGGCTGTCTAACGCAACCCCAAATTGCGCGCCGGATCGCCGTGTGATAGACTCTCAACTAATCAGTTGACGAAAAAATAGTTTTTACACCCCGCCCCCGGACCCATAGCCCCAATGCCCAACGTCCCCAACAACATACAAGGCAAGCCCAGGCGATTCACCATCGACGGCTCCGAAGATCTCGAAAAACGGATCGCCCGGGACATGGATCGCGTCCGCGATGCCGCGCTGAAGGCCGTCGGCCCGGAAAACCTCACCGCGCTCGTCCTCGGCGGGGGCTACGGGCGTGGGGAGGGGGGCGTGCACCTGGTCGACGGCGAGGAGCGCGTCTACAACGACTACGACTTCTTCGTCGTTGTCCCCTTTCGCGCCCGTAACCAGCGACAAGCGGTCGCCGCCCGACTCGACGCGCTCAAGGCCGAACTCGATCCCGCCTGCGGCGTGCACGTCGATTTCGGGCCCCCCATTCCTGCCGAAAATCTGCCCCTGCTCCCCTATGAACTCATGTATATGGAAGCAAAAGAAGGTCACGTCGTAATCCACGGCCCGAACGATGTGTTCGACGCCATGCCGAACTACGATCCCGCGCGACCGCCCCTCGAAGAATGCGCCCGCCTCTTCATGAACCGTGGCGTCGGCCTCGTGCTGGCCGGAAGAACGCTCCGCGAGCCGGGGCGTCTTGATCGCGAGTCCTTCGAATTCGTCGTCCGCAACATCCAGAAGGCCTATATGGCGATGGGGGATAGCGTCCTCTTTCGGGTAGGCCGCTACCGAACGCGCTATTCGGAACGCCTTGCCGTCCTCGAAAACCTCAACCTCGACAGCATCCCCGACGCCCTCGGCCTCATCGACGCCTACCGCGCCGCGATCGAATTCAAGCTGCGCCCCCGGCACGACGTCCCCGAAGGATTGACGCTCGCCGCCTGGCATGCCCGCGCCGCGGAGCGCTTCCTCGACATGTTCCTCTGGTTCGAGCGCGCACGCCTCGGTTATCCCGGGATGTCCTGGGACGAGTACGCCGCGCTGCCCGCAAGGCTGCCCCGCCCGCGCGGCGGCGCGATGGCCCGGTGCCTCGCCCAGAACATCCGCCACGGCCGCGCCCTCGGCCTGGGGCCCGACTGCTTCCTGCAGCCCCGCGACCGCATTCTCAAGCGGCTCCCCGCACTGCTGGCCCCCCGCGCAAGCGGGGACGCCGCCCCCCTGATCAAACTCTGGTCTCATATTGGCTGAAGCGCGCCGCGAAAGGAGCGAGTTCCGCGTGAATAGCACATCAGAAACCACCGCAAACGAAGCCGCGCCCTCCGCCGGATCCCGGCCGCGCGTGGCGATCGTGATGCGCTCAAAAAACGAGCAGCCCTACGCCGCAAGAACCCTCGCCGCCCTCCAGACACAGACCTACCGCGAATTCACCCTCTACAACGTCGATTCCGGCTCCACCGATGGCACCCTCGAGGCCGTACGCCAATTCAACCCCGACCCCGCCAACATCGTGGAAATCGCGCCACAAGACTATATCCCCGGCCGCGTCCTGAACAACATGATCGCGCGCACCACCGAGCCCATCATCGTATTGCTCAACGCCGATTGCGTCCCCCGGGACGACGCCTGGCTCGAAACCCTGCTCGAACCCCTGCTGCGCGGCGAGTGCGACGCCGTCTCTGGACGCCAGATCGCCCGCCCCGACGCCTACCTCGTCGTCAAGTACGATCTGAACCGCGCCTACGGCAACCGCAATTTCAAAAAGAAGCGCTACAGCTTTTTCTCCGCCGCCGCCTGCGCCTTCCGGCGCAACCTGTGGGAGCGCGAAAAGTTCCCCGAGGAAGGCTGGGGCGAAGATTTCGTCTGGGCGCTCAACTGCAAGGAGCACGGCGCGCGCTTCGACATCGCTGTCGATGCCGTCGTCGAGCACTCTCACAACTACACGCTGAAAACCCTCTACCGCCGGGAGCGCGGCCACGGCATCGTCCACTACCAGATGCTCAAAGACAAGCCCTCCCTCGCGGGCCAGGGATTCGCCTGCGCGAAACACATCGTGCGCGACGCCCTCTACGCCGCCCGCAAGGGCAAGTTCCACACCATCCCATACAACGTCGCGTACCGCTGTACCTTCCACTGGGCCCACTACCAGGGGCGGAAAGCGGGCCTGCAAAACGCCGGATTTCCGGCCGAATTCTTCCGGGGATAACCAGAATCGTGCGTACTATTCAACTGGCCCGGCGCTACGTCCGGGACGACTGGGGCGGGACCGAAACCGTCGTGCAGGAGGTCAGCCGCCGCCTCATCGCGCTCGGCCACGACGCCGAGGTCTACTGCACGCTCGCCACCGCCAACACTCCGGCGGACAACATCGATGGCGTGCGCGTCACCCGCTTTCCCTACTTCTACCCCGCCATCGGCCTCAGCCCCGAAAACCGCGACATCCTCGACCGCAAAGGTGGGAGCCCCTTCTCCTTCGCCCTCATGCGCGCCCTCATGCGCTATCCCGATCTCGACCTCATCCACCTCCACACCGGCAACCGCATCGGGGGAATCGGCCGCCACGTCGCGCGCAAGCGACGCATCCCCTATGTCGTCTCGCTCCACGGCGGAGCCTTCGACATCCCCGCCGAGGAGGCCGCGTCCCTCGCCGCCCCCATGAAGGGCTCTTTCGACTGGGGCAAGATACTCGGCATGTGGGTCGGTTCGCGCCGCGTCATGCAGGACGCCGGCGCCATACTCTGCGTCGGCTATCCCGAAAGCCAGAAGGCCCAGGCCCATTTCCCCGAGAAAAACGTCCAGTACGTCCCCAACGGAGCCGACACCCGCCGCTTCGCCCGGGGCGACGGCCAGGCCTTCCGCGAAGCACGGGGCATCCCCCGGGACGCCAAAGTCCTGCTCACCGTCGCGCGGATCGATACCCAGAAGAATCAGATGCTGCCCGCGCGCCTGTTGCCGGAACTGTGCCGCATCGAGCCCAACACCCATGTGCTCCTCATCGGCAACATCACGAACAAAGCCTACCACCAGAAAATCGAACAGCAGGTCGCCGCGTCGGGACTCAGCGATCACATCACCATCATTCCCGGCATCGACGCCAGCAGCCAGGACATTGTAGACGCCTACCATGCCGCGGACTTTTTCCTGTTACCCTCTATCCACGAGCCCTTCGGAATTGTTATCCTCGAAGCCTGGTCCGCCGGCCTGCCCGTGCTCGCCAGCCGCGTCGGCGGCATACCGCACTTCGTGGAGGACGGTAAGGACGGGCTCCTTTTCGATCCCGCGGACGATACCGAGTTTCTGAAGGCCTTCGAGGCCCTCGCCGGCGCGCCCGATCGCGCCGCCGCAATCGCCGCGGCCGGGGGGGAGAAAGCCCGCGAACAGTACGACTGGGATGCCGTCGCACGGCGCATCCTCAGCATCTACGAGGACGTAATTCGTGAGAATCCTCTTCGCAAATAACCTCTGCGGCCACTACGGTGGCGTCGAACAGACCATCGCCCACACCGCGCGGGCCCTCGCCGCAAAAGGCCACGAATGCCACCTGGCCTACGCCAGCGCTGGCCGCAATCCCGAGGAATTCGCACGCCTCTTCGCCAGCGTCACGCGATGCCGCGAATTCGGCGGGCCGCCCCAGCAGGCCGGCGGGCAGCTCTTTGCCGATATCATCGCGCGCTGCAAACCCGATGTCCTCTTTGTCCACAAAATCTCCCAGCTGCCCGAGGGCGTCGAACACGCCAGAAACTACCGCAAAATCGTCCTCGTGCACGACAACGACATGTGGTGCCCCACCGGGCTCGGCTACGACCGCCGCACCCGCAAACTATGCACCCATTCCGCCGGCTGGCAGTGCTATCTTTCCTTCGCCTTCCTCGAAAAACGCGAGTCGAAGCTCATGCCCTTCCGCATCGTCAGCGTCCGCGAGAAGATTTGCGAAATGCAGCGCTACCACCAGTTTGACAGCATCCTGGCCAACAGCAACTTCATCCGGGAAAAGCTCCTCGCCAACGGGTTCCCCTTCGATCGCACCCGCGTCTGCCATCCGGCCTTGAACCAGCCGGAGCCGGCCCCGTCTCCCGTCCCCGACGAAAGCGTCATTCTCTACGTCGGCTCGCTCATCCGCGGAAAAGGCGTGGATCTGCTCCTCGAGGCGCTACCCCATCTCCGCTGCCCGTACCAGCTCTACATCGTGGGCGTCGGCAAGTCACAGGACGCCCTGAAACGCAAGGCCCGCGACCTCGGAATCGCCGGAGCCGTCCACTTCGAAGGCTGGATACCCAACGAGAAAATCGCCGGCTACTATCAGCGCGCCCGCGTCGTCGCCGTGCCCTCCGCCTGGCCCGAACCCTTCGGCCTCGTCGGCCTGGAGGCCATGCGACACGGTCGCCCCGTCGTCGCCTTCCGAACCGGCGGTATTCCGGACTGGCTCGTCAACGAGGAAAACGGCCTGCTCGCGCCGTCGCTCGACGTCGCGGCCTACGCCGCCGCGCTGGAGCGGGCCCTCGCCGAACCCGGACTCGCGAAAAGGCTCGGCGAAAACGGCGCGCGCCGCGCACGCGAGAAGTTCTCCTTTGAAAAATACTTGAACCGTCTGGAGCAATTCCTGGCGGGTGCGGGAGTTGCCGATGAGCCAGCCTGAAAAATTGACCCTTTGCGTTTTCATTGATGCTCTCGGCTGGGAAGTCGCGAAGCGGTACCCCATGCTGGAGGACATTCTCGTCGAGCGCCGCCCCCTGAACACGATCTTCGGCTACAGCTCCACCTGTGACCCCACCATCCTCACCGGCGCGCTGCCGCGCGACCACGGGCACTTCGCCTTCTTCGCCTATGCCCCGGATCGCTCCCCATTCAAGCACTACAAGTACTTCCGGCTCCTGCCAACGTCGATTATGCAGCGCGGGCGCGTACGCGGAAAGCTCAGCCAGATTATGAAGCGCGTCCACGGCTTCACCGGCTACTTCCAGCTCTACAACATGCCCTTCAAGTGGCTACACCTCTTCACCTACACCGAGCAGAACAATATCTTCGAACCCGGCGGCATCAACGGCGGACAGCCCACCATATTTGACTACCTGCGCGACAACAACATCCCCTATTGCCGCCCGGAAGGCTACAACGAGCCCGAAAGCGTCGCGGAAGTGGAAGCCGCCATCGACGAAGGCGCCGTGTCATTCGTCTACCTCTTTCTCGGCCGCCTGGACGCCATCCTGCACCAGTATGGCGCCGCCGGCGATCCCGTGAAACAACACATCGCCTGGTACGAGGGCGAAATCAGACGCATCTACGAAAAGGCCGCCGCGCAATATAGCGAGGTGCATCTATACATCTTCTCGGACCACGGAATGACGGATATCCGTCAGACCTGCGACGTCATGGCGCGCATTGAGTCCCTCGGCCTCGCCTTCGGGGAGGACTACGCCGCCGCCTACGACTCCACCATGGCCCGCTTCTGGTTCCTCAAGCCCGGCGCGCGCGAAAAGATTGAAGCCGCCCTCGCCGAAGAGCCGCTCGGGCACACCATGTCCGCCGAAGAGCTCGCGTCCTACGGCTGCGACTTCCCCGGAAACACCTACGGCGATCTCTTCTTCCTGATGAATCCCGGCGTGCTCATTTGTCCCAGCCACATGGGCGTCAAACCACTCGCCGGCATGCACGGCTTCGCCCCCGGAGACCCCGACTCCGTCGCCGCGCTCCTGGCCAACGTCCCCGTCGCCCCCGAGATCACCGGCCTCGAACACCTCTACGCCCTCATGCGCCGCGAAGTCGAAAACCAACCTGCACGGTAACACTTTAGCGATCTGAAGTTGAATAGCAGTTTAACCACGAATAGACACGAATAAGAAACCGTGATACAGTTCATGAAGCCGGCCTTTACCCAGGCCCTCAGCCGGGCATCCAAGCAACGAGAAACCTGATTGGCCGCGGAGAACATAGATCAACCCCTTCGCCGCAACAAAGGAGTCTTCCCAAACTTTCGCGCAGATCCGCACAGATAAATCAGAAATACTCCATCTCCTTAAACCGGGAGATCTCCTATTTCGATTTATCCGTCACCTGTGTGCCGGTGCCGGCTTCTGGTTTCTACCTCTTATCTGTGGCGTTCTGTACTACTATCCGTCATTTTCTTGTTTTTCTGCAAGATCTTGCGCGCAAAATCTCCATAACAATCTGTTGTAAAAGCATTTACGAATCGGAAACTCCAAGGAGAGTTTCCGGGCCGTTCGGTGAAATTCTTGGTCGGTATTCAATTCTTGACCACGGATTACACCGATGACACGGATTGCCGCGACGCTCGAACAAGATGAGACCGAACAGCCCGCCGCCCGTTCCACCCCGCTACCATTCCGATACGGAACAATCCGATCTGGCCAACTTGGAAACAGCACACAGCCGCCCGCACGACTCAACGGTCGGAACCAATTGCTATCCGTGCCATCCGTGTAATCCGTGGTCACAATTCTTGATCACCGCCCGCGGCTGCTCCCAATGCATTCGTGTGCATTGGAGTTCATTCGTGGTTAAAAATGCGCTCTCGATCATCCACCCAATCCATCCGCGTTCCAGAGATCACCCTATGCGCTCTCTGCGTTCTCTGCGGTTAAGGCTCTTCCCTGTTTTTCTTCGTACCCTTCGTGCCCTTCGTGCCCTTCGTGGTGATCCCTCCTTTGGTCCCGGCCAAGGGCTGCGCTGTGTAAATCTGTGGGAGAATTCTCCGCTTCAAAGGCTAAAAGGCGGACCTGTTATCGTTTCATTTGAGTCTTCGAACCGGGTCAATAGCCTCTCTTGTTCGTGTGAATTCGTGTTCATTCGTGGTTGAAAATCTTCTTTGCTTCAGAAGGCTAAACTATTACCAAATCCTAAACAGGAATGTAGAACAGGCGCTGCTCCTGTCCCCGGCGAAGCGCCGGAGATGTGGTCCGTCAAGAGGCGAATCCGGCCCGGGAACTCACTCCGCGCCCTCCGCCACATTCCCCACGGCATGGATCATCGCCTCCGGATCCCGGTTCTCATTCAGGTATTCCGCGTAGCGCGCTTCATCCTTCAGGTGCTTCCCGAAAAACGCCGTGGTGTAACCGTTGGTCAGCCGGTGAACCCGCTCCATACCCAGATACGTAATCGGCTCCCCGTTCGTAATGCGCTCCCCCTCGCCCACGCCATCGCCCCACGCCGGGTTAATCTGGTACATGTCCGAAAAGCTGTAATGTCCCGCGTCCGGCATTTCCACCAGATACTTCGGCGCTTCGGTCTGCTCGAAGTAATACCGCGCGGCGGCATTCCCCTGCGCGTTGATCGTCGCGTCCTCCGTCGCGATAAACATCAACAGCGGCACGCTGCTCGCTTGCGTGTATTCCGGAACGACTGCCGCCTTCGGCACTATGGCCTTAATCCGCGCGTCGTGGTGCTGCGCACCCATCGCGGTGAAGCCGCCAAACGAATGGCCGCCCACGCCGATCTTCTCGAGGTCCACGCGGCCGTGAAACCGGGACTCGGCATCGCCGTTCATTTCCGCCATCGCATCGATCAGAAAGCTCACGTCCTTCGGGCGGTCGATCGCGGCCTGGCCGCGGCCCTGCCGATCAAACGGAATGACTCCCGTCCCGTAGGGCGTCGCGCACGCGTTCCGCGTGTGGTCCACCGCCGCCACAATATACCCGTGGCTCGCCAGGTGGTCGCACCAGAACGTGCTCTGCGCCCGCATTCCGCCATTGCCGTGGGAGAAGATAATCAGTGGAAACGTCCCTTCCGCGATCTCCGCGTCCCGAACCGCAATCGTCTTAAAGCGCTCGTCCATCGTGGCAATGTCGAACTTGAACGCCATCGAGAGGATCAGGTTCATCTGCTCGTTCTCACCGTTCATGTAGAAATCGGTAAACTTCGTCGGCTCGGCGCCGCGCGCGGAATCCGCCGCGGGATACCAGATCTCCGCCATCAGCGGGCGCGGCGCGTTCAGGGCGGAATCCATACGGGATTCATCGGCCAGGGGGATCGACGTTACGCCCACAGGATAGGGCCCCGGCTTCTCCGGGTCGGGCGCGTCCGCCCGCGCCAGCGTGGGGGAGAGGAGGGCCAGGAATGCCGCCAGAATGAGTTGTAACTGTCGCATCGGTGTTGTACTCCTTCAAACGTTGCGCCGGGCGTCCCGACAATTCGCTTACGGTGTTTGCGCCGCCGCCTCGTACTCCCGGATCGCGACCATCCGCGCGATGCCGTCGTTCGACTCCCGCCACGCCCGCCGCGCACGCGCCGGCAGCGACGCGTTTTCCAGCGCTGCCCGGCTCCGCTCAAGAAACGCGCGCGTGTAGATTGGCGGGTGAAGCGTCCCGAACCAGATGCCGATCCGGTGCTGCTCCTCCTCCCAGTCGCGCCCCAGCACATACTGGAACCACGCGTCCTCGAATGCCTCGGCAAGCTCCGGGTGGAGGCTGTTGTAAAACGTCCCGGCGCCCGCGCGTTGCAGCGAGAGCGACAGCGCCGGATCGGTCAGCCGTTCCCATTGCGCGCGCTTGGCCGCGAGCGTCGGAATCGCGCCGCGCGCCGCGAAAGCCTGCCGTTGGCCCTGGTCCCCGGGATCCCGTTCAAGCTCCGCCGCAATAAGCGCTTCCGCATCCTTCTCCCCGAGCGCGGCGAGGCTTTTCACCACGCTCCAGCGCCGAGGCTGGTCCACCCCACGGGAGGCCTGCAGCAATGATCGCAGCCGATCGGTGTCCTCCCATCGCGATGCCGTGGCGACGAAGGCGTCCAGCCAGTGCAGGCGCGCGTCGGAATCAGGCGCCGCGTTTTCGTAGCCCGCCCAGAGCATCCCGGAAAGCCGCGGCGCATACGCGAGGCGCGCGTCGAGCGGCAGATAGGCCCGGAACACGTCGCGCGTCGGGTGGTTCCCCAGGAGATACGCGCGCAGATCCGGGTGTCCTTCCTGCGGGATAAATTGGAGCAGCAAATCCATCAGTTCCGACGCGCCCAGGCGCTGGTGCTGCACCATGTGCGAGAGCGTTCCCCACACCATGCGGCGCACAAACGGATCGTCAATGGCCTGGAGGTGTTCGCGCGCGGTGTCGAGCGAATTCGCGTCGAGAAAAAACAGGCCGTAGTCCATGTCGCCGTAGTTTGGAAAGACAAAGTCCGGGCAGCGCTGTCCCCCAAGTTCCGGTACAGGCGTGCGCGCGCCATCGTAGGAGACCGGCGCGGTGTGATAGGGCTTCAGCGCGCCCCCATCGTCAAAAGAGAAAAGCGCAACTTGCGTACGGTGCGGCGACGGCTGCGGTGCGTTATACGGCGTCTGGTGTATCTCGAAGGAATCGATCGCGCCGTCTTCACAGCCATAGGTAACTGAAATGTTGCTCAGGCCCTCGGTCCGGATCCAGCGCTCCGTCCATGTATCGAGGGACGTTTCCGCGGCCTCCGCCACCGAGGCGATGAACTGCGCGCGCGTCGCGTTCTTCCACGCGTAGCGGCGGAAATACGCCGACACACCCTCGCGGTACGCGTCCGCGCCGGCCGTGAACCACAATTGCTTCAGCGCCGCCGCGCCCTTGGCGTACGTAATCCCATCGAAATTCGCGATGGCTTCCTGCGCCCACGGCACATCGACCTCCACCGGGTGGGTCGTGCTCAATTGATCCTGGTAGTACGCCCAGCCTTTCGACTGGTGGAAGCGCGCCCAGATATCGCCGTACGCGCCAATCGCCTCTTGCGCCTGGTACGCCGAGAAGGTTGCGAAACTCTCGTTCAGCCAGAGATCGTTCCACCACGCCATCGTCACCAGGTTGCCAAACCACATGTGCGCCATCTCGTGCAGCAGGATGTTGTTCCGGCTCCGGTAATCCTCCTCCGTCGCCGCGCCCCGGTAAATCATGAATTCGTTCATCGTCACCGCCCCGGGATTCTCCATCGCCCCCGGGCCGAGCTCCGGCGCGAATACGTGATCGTACTTCTCAAAGGGATACGGCGTGCCAAAATAGTCGTTGAAATAGTCCAAACCGGCGCGGGTCTCGTCGAAAAGCCGCTCCGCGTCAAAAAAGGGGGCCAGTGACGCGCGCGCGTACATCGCCATCGGAAGCCCGTTGTGCTCCGCCCGCCAGACCCGGTACTCTCCGCCACCGACGAAGAAGAGATAGGTGCTGAGCAGCGGGGTCGCCTTGAAGCGCGTGACGCGCGCGCCATCCGTCTCCGACGCGGATTCCTCGGGCATGTTGCCGATGATCGTCCACGCCGCCGGCGCCTCCGCCGTCATTGTATACGTGGCCTTGATATCCGGCTGGTCGAAACACGGAAATACGTAATGCGCCGCATACGGTTCGAGGTTCGTATAGAAATACTCCCGCCCGTCCAGCGGATCCGTAAAGTGGCACAGCCCATCCCGGCTATTGGAATAGGCCGCCGTATACGCCACCGAAATCGCCATCGGCCCCTCCCGCAGGTGGCGTGACGGGATATCAAAACTCCCGTTCCGCCGTACAATATCCGGGATCCGCGAACCATCCACATACACCGCGTCGAGCGACTCCGCCCGCAGATCGATGCTCAACGGCGCATCCGTCCGGTTCAGTGTTACATGGATCGTCGTGCGTCCGTCGAAGGTCTTCGACTTCTCCCGGAATGTGAAATGGATTTCATACGTGGCCTCGGCAACCTGCGCGCGGCGAAACGCAGCAAAGGCCTGCGAAAGATCATCGCGATCCTCCCGGGCCAGGGCGGCCGCGTTCAGCGCCGTGAGGATCAGCAAGCCGGCAAGCAGTGGCGTGAAACGGAAAGGCCTCACGGCGATTACTCCCGCGCGCGGCGGTGCTGCCCGAGCCAGGCGCACGCCGCATCCGGCAGGCCCTCGTGGCCGCCCTGAAAAATCGTAACCCGCGCCAAGCCCGCCTCCGCACGAAACAGTACGTCGCGGCGGTAATCGGGATCCGCCACCCGATCCGCCGGCGCCGCCCAGCCCTGCGAAAGCATGTTGATGCGCGACTGCGAGACTTCCGGCGCGCCGAGCGCCCGAGCAACCGCGTTGAACGCGTCGATCGTGTGCCGCACCGGCACCGAACCCGTGTGCCCATCGAGAATCCCCGTCGCCAGGTCCAGCGGTACCGTGACCGCGTTGCCGAGGTGGGGGAGGGGCGACCGCGCCCGAAGTTCCGCGTCCACCTCGGGGCTGCCCCCCGGCGCGCCGCCCACGCAGGCTTCCACATCCTGCCAGTAATGGTGGCCCGCCGCCTTCGTTTCCGCGTGCCACGCCGCAAGATCGCTGATGCCCGCCCACGCCGACACCGCGCTGAACGCCTCCGGGTGGTACGCCGCCATGACCATGCTCATGTGCCCCCCGCCCGACAGCCCCGCAAGGTAGATTCGCTCGTCGTCCACCTCGGCCCGGGCCTGAATCGCGGACGTCGCGTCCAGGACGTCCTGCCGCGCCGCGGGTGACGCGCACGCCTCGGGCGATTTGTTGGGCCCGCGGAAATGCGGCGCCGCGACATGCCAGCCATGCGCCCGCGCGGCCACCACCCACTCATCCGGATTGTAGGTGTCCATCCCCGCGCTCCACCAATGCAGCACCACCAGAAGCGGCTGCGGCCCGGCTTCCGGCGACGCGTAAAAGCGCGTCGATTGCACCGTCTGGTCGTGGGTGCTCGTGAAGTCCACCTGTTCAAATGCAATCTCGCCCGCGCCCTGGGTAGCCAGCAGCAGTGGCAGCAAATGCAGAATCATGAAAGCCGTCCCATCATCGTTGTCCGCAATGAAAGCGCCATGGTAGACATTCTCTCCCCGCGGGATCCAGTGTGTTTCCGAAGAATCGGAAGCCGACATTTCCGCCACGGCGCACTTTCGGCCTGTCTGCAAATCCCTCCCAGATTCCCAACCCCTTCCAAAATCTCCCAACCCCACAACACGAGCGTAGACCAATGGGAGCGCGGGCGGCCCGCCCGCATCGCGCCGAAGGCGCGCGCGAAACGACGCAGGCATTCGTGTCTGCGAAACGCCACCCCGAATACTTCCCCCTTCCAGTATGCTCCAATCCAGCAGCAAAAGCGCGGACCAATGGGAGCGCGGGCGGCCCGCCCGCACTGCGCCGAAGGCGCGCGCGAAACGACGCAGGCATTCGTGTCTGCGAAACGCCACCCCGAATACTTCCCCCTTCCAGTATGCTCCAATCCAGCAGCAAAAGCGCGGACCCATGGGAGCGCGGACGGCCCGCCCGCACCGCGCCGAAGGCGCGCCAAAACATCCGCCGCCCCTTGCAAGCTCCACCGCCGCCGTCGTACACTCGCGGCGTGCCTGTTCACCCGTCGAGGATCCATTCCCATGCGCAGCATCACCATCGTTCTCGCAGCCCTGTTTCTCGCCGCGTCCCACGCGCAGGCCGCCCCCGAAACCCAGAACCTCGAAGTGCTCGACCCCAACTTCGCCGCCGTCGATCCCGGTGCCGACATCCAGTGGTTCGACGCGCTCAAAATCGGGCTCGAAGGCCAGGGCTGGTCCGAAAACGCCCACCCCTACGACCGCCTTCCGTCGAAGGCGGAAGGGGTCGCCCCCGACGCCGTCTGGCGTTTGTCCCACCATTCCGCCGGACTCGCCGTACGTTTCGTCAGCGATTCCCCCGAAATCTCCGCCCGCTGGACCGTGCGATTCGACAATCTGGCAATGCCACACATGCCCGCCACCGGCGTGAGTGGCCTCGATCTCTACGCGAAGGACGGCGATCACTGGCGCTGGGTCGCCCAGGGACGCCCGAGCCAGCCCGCCGGCAACCAGGCGCGCCTCGTGAACGGCGCGCCCGAGGGCCTGCACGAATATATGCTCTACCTTCCGCTCTACAACGGCACGGAATCCCTGGAAATCGGCGTAAAACCGGGCTCGACCCTGGCGCGCGGCCCCCGGCGCAAGCACGAATTCCCGATCGTGTTCTACGGCACTTCCATCACCCACGGCGGCTGCGCTTCCCGCCCGGGCATGGCCTACCCCGCCATCGTCGGCCAGATGCTCGACCGCGAAACCATCAACCTCGGCTTCTCGGGAAATGGCAAGATGGAGCCGGAGATGGGCGAACTCATCGCCGAGTTGGAAGCCAGCGCCTTTGTGCTCGATTGCCTCCCCAACATGACCCCCGAGATGGTGGCCGAGCGCGTCGCTCCCGTCGTGAAAACCCTGCGCGAAGCGCACCCCGGCACGCCAATCATCCTCGTGGAAAACATCATCTACCAGAGTAGCTGGTTCTACGGCAAGGGCGGGCACGAGGAAAAGAATGCCCGCCTCCGGGAAGTCTACGCCCAGCTCCAGCAGGACGGCGTGACGCGCCTCCACTATGTCCCGTGCGACAATCTGCTCGGGGACGATGGCCTCGGCACCGTGGACGGCACCCACCCCACGGACCTCGGCTTCTTGCGCCAGGCCCAGGTCCTGGCGCCCGTTATCCAGGCGGCCCTGCAAGAATAACCCGCGCGAGGAACCCCATGAGCGAACCCATTCTGAAGTCCCTGGCCGATCGCGTTCTCACCCTGCGGTTGAACCGGCCGGAAAAGAAGAACGCCCTGACCGTGGCGATGTACCAGGACCTCGCGGACGCCCTCCGCGACGCCGCGAATGACCATGCGGTGCGCGCCGTCCTTATTCGCGGGACCGACGGCTGCTTCACCGCCGGCAACGATCTATTCGATTTCATGCAGCATCCCCCGACCGGGGAAGACGCCCCCGTGGGCCACTTCCTCGACGCTATCGCGACCTTTCCCAAGCCCCTCGTGGCCATGGTGGACGGCATCGCCATCGGCATCGGCACAACCCTGCTCCTGCATTGCGACCTGGTCTACGCCAGCGATGCCGCGCGCTTCCGTCTGCCCTTCGTCAACCTGGGCCTCTGCCCGGAAGCCGGTTCCAGCCTGCTGATGCCCCGCCTCGCCGGGACCGCCCGCGCCTCCGAGCTGCTCCTGCTCGGACGTGAATTCGGCGCGGAAGAAGCCCGGGAAATCGGCCTCGTGAATGCCGTCCGCCCGGCTGACGCGCTGGAAGATCTCGTTCAAGAGCGCCTCCAGGCGCTTGCGGCCCAGCCCCCCGCCGCCGTCCGCGCAAGCAAGGCCCTGATCCGCGCGCAGGACCGCGACGCCATCGCCCAGGTCATGCGCGCCGAATTCGCCGAGTTTATGGCGCGCCTCATGTCCCCGGAGGCCGCCGAAGCCTTCCAGGCCTTCGCCGAAAAGCGCGCGCCCGATTTCTCGACGTTCGAATGAAACGATGTGCGGACGCTGGAATGATCGTGACCGGGCTTCTGGTGAGAAACCGGGAGCTGGAGGGAAACTCGTGAAAAAGAACGCCTCTCTTGGATTTACACTTATCGAACTGCTCGTGGTGATTGCGATCATCGGCATTCTCGCCGCCATCCTCTTGCCCGCGCTCGCCCGGGCGCGGGAGGCGGCGCGCCGCGCGGCGTGCGCAAACAATCTCAAGCAGATGGGGCTTTCGCTCCACATGTTCGCCTCGGAGAACCGCGGGATGTATCCGCCGCGCCAGATCGTCACGATCACCGGCGCGCTGAGCCCCGAGATGATGTTCAACGGGCCCCTCATGATTCCGGAGTACATCAGCGACTACAACGTCATCTGGTGCCCGTCCTGGGGCGCGAACGATGGCCCGATTTCGCGCTACGACGGCGGCAAGGGGAACGGAGATGGTGTCCTCGAGCCCGAGGAGATTGGCCAGGAACCCTACCACTACACCGGCTGGCTCCTGCTGGAGGATGTAAACATCATCGGGCCGCTGGTCGGCACGCTGGGGACCGGCCCGAACGGACGCCACGAGGAGGACGCCTACCTCGGCACGCCCTGGGGGGAACTGGCCCTGGCGAATGTGGCCACGAACGGAGACGCCAGCCACCGCGATTTCACCGTCTCCTCCACCTACGCCGGGACACAGGCCGGCGGCGGGAATACGATCTACCGGCTTCGGGATGGCATCGAGCGCTTCCTGATCACGGACATCAATAACCCGGGCGCCAGCGCGCGCGCCAGCAGCAGCACGCCGCTGATGTGGGACCACGCGAGCACGAAAACGATCGACTTTTCCCACGTGCCCGGCGGCGGCAACGTGTTATACCTCGACGGGCACGTGGAATTCTTGAAGTACCCGAACACGCGCTTTCCTTTCACCCCCGACAGCGCACGCATTCTCGGGCGGTACGGCAAGCCATTCGACGGGTTCTGATCGCGCGAACGGCTAACGCGCGGCCAGCGATTCGAGATACTGCCGCGCCGCCACCCGCGCCAGGCCGATTTGCCGCGGGCTGACCGATACACACCGCAGGCCCAGATCGATGAGCTTCGGAATGCACGCTGGTTGCCCGCCGATCTCCCCGCACACCGACAGCGGCCTGCCGTGCCGCGCCGCCGCTTCGGCGATCTGGCGCAGGAGTTTCCAGAATACCGGCTTGTCCGGATTGTAATCCCCGGCCACCCGCTCGTTGTTCCGGTCGATCGCGAACAAATACTGGATCAGGTCGTTCGTGCCGATCGACCCGAAATCCGAAATCGCCATCAGCTCGTCCGCCAGCAGGCAGGCCGAGGGCACCTCGAACATCACCCCGTGCAGCAGTTGCGTATCCGGAATGTCCGCAATGAACTGCCGGATGCGCTCCCGGAGCACGAGGAACTGGTCCGCGTCCACGATCATGGGATAAGTCAGGTGGATAGCCCCATGGCGCGACGCCCGGGCAAGCGCGCGAACGTGCGGTTGCAACAAATCGGGCCGGCCCAGCAGCAGCCGCGCGCCCCGAAAGCCGAGACACGGGTTTTCCTCCGGATCCAGGCTGAGGCAGGGCGCCCCCTTGTCTCCGCCAAGATCCAGCAGCCGCATGTACACCGGTTTGCCGGCCTGGGATCGAACCACCGACGCATACCGTTCATACTGCGCGTCCTCGCCCAGCAGGCAGCTCATCGCAAGGAATTCAAACTCGGTACGGTAAAGCCCCACGCCCTCGGCCCCCGATTCCTCGAGCAGCGGTAGCTCCGAGGAGCGCCCGATATTCGCCAGGACCGTGAAGCCCTCCACAGGCGGCACGCGCCGCGCCGCACGCATCGCCTGGCGGCGCGCCGTCGGATACAGCGCAAGCGTATCCGGCCTGGGGTGGATGATCACATCCCCCGCGTCCCCATCGAGCAGCACGTAATCGCCCGTATTGATGCGTTCGTGCACCCGCTCGATCCCGCTGACCGACGGAATCCCCATCGCGCGCGCCAGAATCGCCGCGTGCGACGCCGGCCCGCCATGTTCCGTGATGAAGCCGAGTGTCTTGTCGGTGTTCAGATTCACGGTGTCGCTCGGCGTCAGGTCCGCGGAGACAATGATGTGAAAACCCGGAAAAAGCGCCCGCGTATCTTCCGACCGGCCCGGAACCTCCTTGCCCGCCATGATGTCCAGCAGGCGGCGCCGGATCTCGCCAATATCCGCCGCACGCTCGCTCATATACGAATTGTCCACCGCCTGCAACAGTTTCTCGTATTTGTCCAGGCACTTGGCGATCGCCGCCTCCGCGTTAAGCAGCTCGGACTCAATCACCTGGCGGATCTCCGCGTGAAGCGTCTCGTCCTCCACCATCATCTTCTGCGCCAGGAAGATATTCGCCTGCGCCTTGCCGATACGCGAGGAAACCTCCACCGCCAGGCCGTCTATCTGGCCCGCCGCCTGCCCCATCGCCCAGGCCGCGCGCTCCTGCTCCGCGGGCGCCTGCTCGGGTTCAATACGGTACCACGGTACCGCCTGATGGGAAATCGGGTGCAATACGACCGCCCGGGCGTACACCACCCCCTCGCTCACCGCCAGGCCCGAGAGATGCGTTTCCTTCGCCGAACCCGAATCGACCATGAATTCCCCTCGCAGTAATTTCGTAAAATGGAACGCGCGGCGGAATGATTCAACCCACCATACCGAATAGTAGCAAGGTTTGCCATGGCGGGCCAACCCCCATCGCGCCCGATCTGCCCCCGGATTCGCCCGGGCCTCCCCCTTCCGGGTATACTGGGCGCGAGCAGGCTGGACGGCCGCGGCATCCCCCCGGGGATGCGGAGGAAAGTCCGGGCTCCACAGGGCAAGGTGCTTCGTAACGCGAAGGCGGGGCGACCCGACGGAAAGTGGAACAGAAAACACACCGCCTACGTCTTCTTCGGAAGGCCGGCAAGGTTGAAAAGGTGCGGTAAGAGCGCACCAGCGCCGTGGCGACACGGCGGCTTTTCAAACCCCACCTGGAGCAATTCCAAATAGGGGAGCACTGGCGTGGCCCGCGCTGCTCCCGGGTAGGAAGCTAGAGGCGCATGGCGACATGCGTCCCAGATGAATGGCCGTCTCGGGGACTGCGGTCCCTAGACAGAACCCGGCTTACAGGCCTGCTCACTTTTGTTTTGGCAACATTCTCTTCGGTAGGAAAACCGTTTTCCTACGAACTCTTCCGCCCCGAAGGGGCAACGCAGTTTTCAGCCCTGGGCAACGCCCAGGGTTAGAGGCGTATCTCTCGACTACGCCCTGAAAGGGCAACGCAGTTGGACTTCAACGCTGCACAGGCTCACCACTGCGCTTCCCTTTCAGGGCGAAGAAGGGTGGTGTCCCCGCTTTCCCTGGGCGTTGCCCAGGGCTGGGAGCTGCACTGGCCCTTCGGGCCGGAAGAGTGATCGAGGCAATATCACCAACACAGGTCCGAACAGGCATGCGTTGGCGATTCGAGAATAAATCGGACACGGATGAGGCGTCCATGAGTACTCCCGTACGATCAAACCGGATGAACAGTATCTACCTCGAGACCCCGAGGCTCTTGCAAATCGCCCGAAACTGTCGTAGTATTATGGAAGCCAACGGGTAAGCCGCTGGCCCAAAGCAGATCGCCGCATCATGAATCAATTCTGTCAGTCATAGTCCTTCCCCTCTGGGGGACAACCACCGTTCCGGGCGAACAGGCCCATCCGTCAACGGGTGGAGTGTGCCTACACGAAGACACCCGCCGCCGGCATGGCAATCGTGGTTCCCGCCGACCCCCGACAGCATTCTCGCCATATTGGACTGTGTCTTGACGACCTAAGGAATTGATTCCATGAAATCCACAAACACTACCGCTATGGCTGAGCGCACGTCCCTGATCGCGCGGGCGGAATCCGGCGATCTGGAAGCCCAATATGCGCTGGGACGCCATTACTGGCGCAAGAAGCCCAAAAACAAGCAAAAGGCCGTCCATTGGTTTCGCAAGGCGGCGGAACAGGGCCATGCCCAAGCCCAGTTTTGCCTGGGGGTCCGTTTCTACAAGGGAGAAGGGGTTCGGAAGAGGCTCACGGAATCGGTGCGCTGGTTTCGGAAGGCAGCGGCGCAGGGGCACATGGACGCCCAATACAACCTGGCTTGGGCCCTGGAGAATGGGGAGGGGTGCCGGGTTGATCGGATAGAGGCCGTCGACTGGTACCGGAAGGCCGCCCGGCAGGGTGACGCCGACGCCCAATACAACCTGGCCTACGCTCTGGACTTCGGGGAGGGCTGTGCCGTGGACAAGAAGGCGGCGCGGTACTGGTACCGGAAATCGGCGAATCAGGGTAACACCGATGCCATGGTTAATCTGGGCGTGACCTATCGAGACGGGGACGGCACGCCGAAACGACTGAAGGAAGCGGTGCGGTGGTTTCGCCGGGCAGCGGAACTGGGTGATGTCGATGGACAGTGCTGTCTCGCCCACGCGCTGTACCGCGGTGAGGGCTGTGCGGTCGATGAGAAGGCGGCGGCGGACTGGTACCGCAAGGCGGCGCGACAGGGTGACGCCGACGCCCAGTTTGGGCTGGCGTGTTGCTACGACGAGGGGCGAGGTGTCCGCAAGGATTATCGTTGGGCCGCATATTGGTACCGCAAGGCGGCCGAACAGGGCGATGCCGACTCCCAGTTCAATCTTGCGGTGTCCCTGAAGCGGGGCGAGGGATGCAAAGCCGATTCAAAGGCGGCCGCCGACTGGTTCCGGCGGGCCGCACGACAAGGCGATCCGTTTCATCAATATTACCTCGGGCTATGGTATCGCGTGGGTAGGAGTGGTCGAAGGAACTATCGCCTCGCAGTAACCTGGTGGCGCAAGGCGGCAGCGCAGGGTTACGCGGATGCGCAGGCCTTGCTGGGCGACGCCCTCGCCGGGGGTAAAGGCTGCAAGGCGGACTGGAAGGAGGCCACCTACTGGTTTCGTTGCGCTTCTGCACAGGGCGATGCGTACGCCCAATACAGCCTGGGCTTCTCGTTGTACCATGGCAAGGCGGGCCGTCGAAACCGACGTGAGGCGATTCGGTGGTGGCGCAAGGCCGCTGAGGGCGGGCATGCGTCGGCGCAGTTTGCCATGGGTGTAGAGCTGCAACATGGCGACGTTTGCGAGATCGACCTCAAGGGGGCGTTCCGGTGGTATCGCAAGGCGGCCGAGCAGGGGCATGATACTGCTCAGAGTAACCTGGGTCTAATGTACCTGGATGGGGAAGGCACGCCACGGCGATTGAAAGAAGCGCTCCGCTGGTTTCATGCCTCCGCCGAGCAAGGTAACGCCGATGCCCAATGCAGTATGGGGTATATGTATTCGGAGGGCCTGGGTGTGAAGAAGGACATGGCGCAGGCGATACGGTGGTACCGGAAGTCTGCCGCACAAGGATGCCCACCCGCGCTCTATTCCCTGGGCGAGTTCTATCGGGACGGAGACGGGGTCCGGCAGAGTACACGTTGGGCGCGGTATTGGTTTCGTCTGGCAGCGGACGCGGGCTATGAGAAGGCGGCGGCGGAATTGGCGGTGCTGGATGGACGGAAAGGCGAACAATCATGAAGAAACGGGAACGGCTGGAGAAGGCGGTCCGGGAGAAAGACCCCGCTTCGCAATATGAGCTGGGTTTGCATTATTGGGATGAAGAACCGGTATTCTTCCACCAAACCCGTGTTGTGCCCCGTTCCCGTGGCGCCCTGGGCCCCTTATTGGGCCTCTCTCAGGTCTGCTGTCTCTGCCTGTCGGCCCCTCAGCCCCCGCTAAAGCGCCCACAAAAGGCCCCATATAACCCCTCCAGTTCCTCCGGCTCCGCCGCGCCCAGCACCAGGATCGCCAGGCCCTCCGGACGCAACGCCGCGCACAGTTCCAGCACCTCGCCCGGCGGACAAAACACCAGCAGCGACCGCCCCTTCGCCTGAATTTTCTTGAACATGTCCACCCACGCCAGGGCCGAGGGCGTGCCTTCCCCCGGCGTAAACTGAATCGCCTGAATCGACGGAACCTCCAGCAGCGCGTCGATATGCTTCGCCGCCCCCGGCCCGTCCAGGTGAAACACGGCCCGCCCCACCGTCGCTGCCTGCCGCGCAATATCCGGCAGACACAGCCGCTCGAAATCCGCCTGTCCAATCAGAAAGTTGAAGTCGCACGCGGGGACCACATACGGCGCGTCCGACCAGATCCCGAGCCAGTGCGTCAGCCCCGCGCCATGCGCCGTGGCCGCCCCATACAGCATCGAGAACGCCTCATGCCAGGCCGGATAGATCCCATCCAGCGCCTCCGGAATCCGCTCCGGTTGCGTCAGCACGTCCAGGCAAAGCGCCTGCGCCCCCCGCAGATTCAACAACACATCGGCCGATCCGCCCAGATCCGGCGTGCACAGCAAATACCGCCCCGCAGCATCCCGCGCCGCCTGCTCCGCGCGCTCCCGCAACAGCCGCCACCAGGGGTTGTCCTCCCGAAGCGTCCAGTCCGGCGCATTCGACCAATCGTCCCCGATAAAGGCATGGGTCCACCCCGTATCCGAACCAAACTCAAGCCGTCCGCCCAGCATCCCGCCCAGCAACACCGGCCCGAAATCCGCCCGCACATGCGGCAGCGCGTCCCCCAGCAACCGCGTCTGCGCCACATCCAGCCGCTTCGCCGCCAGCCACGCGTGCCCGTCCTCAAGCAACTCCAGCCGCCGCGTAATCGGACGCTCCGGGCGCGTGTTGTAACTCGCCTGAAACACAGGCCGGTCGACCAATGCCTGATGCCACCACGCCTCGTAACGCGCGGCGATCGCCGGAAAATCCGGGCAGAATTCCAGGGAAGAGGCCGCAACCTGGCGCAAATTGCGCGACCAGTTCTCCCATTCCGGGAGGGGTTTAACGGGCAGGTGTGAAACAGGCAGGGACATCGCATTTCCAGTCGACCATTGAAAATAAACACGGTTCAGTAAAGCATCCCGCATCGAACACCAACCATCCTCCAACGGATCCGTTGGTGTCAAGAACTTTCTGTAATTTGTCTTGGTGTCTTGGTTGAAGCCTGGGTTTAGGTTTTGACCTCTGGTTGTTTTTCAGTTTCCCCCTCCCCCCGGGGGGAGGGGGAAACTGTACTAGTATTGGTTA